>JBOGIX010000001.1:0-3633 GCA_050744685.1 Vicinamibacterales bacterium
CGGCTTCCTCGTCGCCACGGCCGGTGATCACGATGAACGGCAGCCGGATGCCCGCATGCCGCGCCTCGTTGAACAGATCGAGCGCGGACATGTCGGGCATCCGCAGGTCGGCAAGCACCAGATCGAATGCCCCGCGCGGCAGGCGCGCGAGCGCGTCGCGGCAGGAGCTGGCGATCTCGATACTCAGGTGCGAGGCGGTGGCGCGAAGGTGCTTGAGAGCCAGATCGACGTCGAGCGGATCGTGTTCGACATACAACACACGCCGCAGCGGGCGCCTTGCGGCCCTGCGGTACGGACCAAGGCGCCTGTGCTCGGCAATGACCGTTCGCACGATCGCGGGCAGCCGTTCGAGGTAGTTGCCGTACTTGGGAACGTAGTCCGACGCTCCCATCCGCAACACTTGCACGACCAGCGATTCGTCGCCGACCGCAGTCACGACGACGATGGGCAGGGAGAGGTCGCGCGCGGCGAGCGCGCGCAGCACCTCGGTGCCCTCCATGTCGAGGAGCTGATTGTCGAGGAGCAGCGCATCGTAGGTGTGACGGTGGAGACGGGCGAGGCACTCGTGGCCCGTATTCACGATCTCGAGCTCGAACCCGCCGACGCGATCGAACTCGGATCTGGTCAAGTCCGCGTCCGCCTCGCTGTCTTCGGCATACAGCACGCGCAGCGGCGCCATCGTCACCGACCCGCCTCGGCCGGCAGCTCGACGAAGAACGTCGTGCCGGCACCCGGCGTCGAGGTCGCCCAGACGCGGCCGCCGATCTTGTCCATGACCTTCTTCACGATGGCCAGACCGGCGCCGGTGCCCTCGAACTGTTCGGGAGGCACGAGACGCGTGAAGAGGCCGAAGATGCGGTCGTGCTGCCGCATGTCGAAGCCGACGCCGTTGTCCTCGATCTCGATGCAGTGCCCGTTTGGCAGGGGATGGCTCGCGATGCGCAGGCGCGGCGGCCTCGCGTTCCGCGAGTACTTGAGTGCGTTGTCGATGAGATTGACGAGGACCTGTGCGAGACCCCGCTCCCAGGTGTGGATGCTCTTCACCGCGAGATCGAGGGTGACCTCGACGCCTCGATCGAGAAGAGCGGGTCGCCGCTCGGCAAGAAGGCCGTCGACGAGGCTCACCAGGTCGACCCGCGACGTCTGCGGCGCTTCGGCGTCGACGCGGGAGTACTGGAGAAGATCTTCGATGTGACGATCCAGATTCTGCGCCGAGGTCATGATGTTGTCCACACATGCCCTGGCGCGATCGCTCAGCTCCGCCTGATGATGGCGATTGAGCTCCCCGGCATAACCCGCGATTCCGCGAAGGGGCGCCTTGAGGTCGTGCGAAACCGTATAGGCGAAGGCCTTGAGCTCCTCGTTCCTCGCCCGGCTCCGGCGCAGCTGGTCTTCCGTTTCCTTGCGATCGGTGACGTCCTGGCAGATGCCGATCAGCTTCACCGGATTGCCAGCCTGGTCCAGGATCCACGTCCCCTGGCTGTAAAGCAGGCGGACCGCGCCGTCCGGGCGTACGATGCGCTCCTCGAACTCGAAGGGGACGCGATCGCGCAGCGCCTGCTCGATGGTCGATCGCGTATGCTGCCGATCCTGCTCGTGGACGCGATCGAGGTACCCCTGAAGTGTCGGCGGGAACTCCTCCGGACGCAGGCCGAAGATCCGGCACAACTCGTCTGACCGCCGCACCGCGTCTTCCTGGACGTCCCACTCGTAGCTGCCCAGCCGGGCGATGCGCTGGGCGATGCGCAGCTGCTCCTCGCTCGCGCGCAGCGCCTGCGCCTCACGGTCCTTCGTGATGGCGACCGCCGCCGTATAGGTCGACCGTTCGATGAGCTCGAGATCCTGTTCTGACGGACGCCTGGTCGTGCGGAAGTAGAGCGCAAACGTGCCGAGCACGTTGCCGTCGGCATCCAGGATGGGCGTCGACCAGCACGCGCGAAGGCCGTGCTCGAGCGCGAGCGCGCGGTACCTGTCCCAGAGAGGATCGGTGCTGATGTCCTCGACGATCACCGGCTGACGCCGGTAGGCGGCGGTGCCGCAGGAGCCCGCCTGCGGGCCGATCGGCTCGCCGTCGACGGCACGATTGTACGCCTCGGGCAGGCTCGGCGCCGCGCCGTGGCGCACGTGCAGTCCGTCCGGGTCGAGCAGCAGGATCGAGGCGATCATGCCGTCCCGCTGCGCTTCGATCAGCCGCACGAGAAGGTCGAGTGTCTCGTGCAGTGGCGCACCCTCGGCCATCCTGGCAAACACGCGGTTTTGCGCATCGAGCAGCGCCGCGGTACGCCGCGCCGCATCCTCGGCCAGCTTTCGTTTGGTGATCTCGTGGAAGAAGATCGAGACGCCGTCGGGCGATGGAAAGATGCGGTTTTCGAACCAGCGATGCCAGGGTTCGTAGTAGGCCTCGATGTAAACGTAGGTCTGTTCCGCGATGGCGCGCTCGTAGGCGCGGTGAAAGGGCTGGTCGACTCCTTCGGGGAACTCGGTCCAGATGTGCTTGCCGATGAGATCTTCGGGGCGCCGGCCGAACAGGGCAGCGGCATGCCGGTTCACGTAGGTATAACGCCACTCGCGGTCGAGTGCGACGACCGCGTCGCTGACCCGCTCCAGGACGTCGCCAACAGGCAGGAAGGCGGGATCCACGTTTCCCGGAGCCGGCGGGGGGGTCATCGCTCGTCCACCTCGTCCACTCGGGTGTGGGTATTCGCACCCTTGTCGTGACGTATGCGAAACCCGGACCGTCGAACGGCCATAGCCTCACGCGGAGGACGCGGCAATCTTTCGTTCGTCCGCTCGGATGGGACGGTTTTCGGTGTACGGCGTTCACCCGCGTCGTGGATGTCGGGGAAGCCAGTATCGGCGGGACCCGCGCGGAGGAATGCCAAACTTCCGACTGATCCGACGTCCGCGATCCGGCACCGGAAATGCTTGCCACGCCCGAATGCGCAGACTCCTCAGGCCACTGCGGCGAACCCGCCTGGGGAATGCCCTCGCTCAGTCGCCTCTGCGGCCCCAGTACTGGAAGGACTCGTGGAACGCGGCGCGAACTCTGTGGTTCGCGTACGGGCACTTGCGCACGGTGCAGACGAAAGCCGCCGTGGACCGGAGCGGCCGACCGGTGCCATGGTACACGTACCCGGCGATCGAATACCTGCAGCAGTTCGACTTCTCACAGAGCCGGGTATTCGAGTACGGTTCCGGCAACTCGACGTTGTTCTGGACGGAGCGTGCCGCACAGGTTGTGAGCGTCGAAGATGACGAACGGTGGTACGCGAACATCCGGCCGCGTCTCGGCGCGAACTGCACACTGGTGCTCGAACCGGACCTGGATCGATTCGTAGACGTCATCACGCGATTTCCGGAGCGCTTCGACATCATCGTCGTGGACGGGCCGGCGCGAGGGCAGACGCGGCTGAAGTGTGCCGCACGTGCCCTCGAGTGCCTGCGTCCCGGCGGGCTGATCATCCTCGACAACTCCGACTGGCTACCCCGGTCCGCACGCCTGCTGCGGGGCACCGGGCTGTTGCAGGTGGACATGAGCGGGTTCATTCCGCTCGGCGGGCACACGCAAACGACGTCTTTCTTCTTCGATCGCACTTGCGAGCTGAGGCCTCGCGACGGGCGACAGCCTCATCC
>JBOGIX010000002.1:0-4874 GCA_050744685.1 Vicinamibacterales bacterium
CCCCGCCTCGCTCGCCGGCGTGCTTCGACAGGAGATCTCCGCGCTCGACAAGGACCTGCCGATCTACGCCGTCAAGACGCTGGACGAGCACGTGACGGCGACGCTGACGCCGCAACGTCTGCTCGCATATCTCATCGGCGGTTTTGGTGTGCTGGCGCTGCTGCTCGCGGCGGTCGGCCTGTACGGCCTGCTGGCGTACGAGGTGACCGAGCGCACGCCGGAAATCGGGATCCGCATGGCGCTCGGCGCTCACCACGCCGACGTGATGCGATTGTTCGTCGGCGGGGCCATGAAGCTCGCGCTGGCGGGCATCGTCCTCGGATCCATCGCCGCATTCGCGATGACGCCGTTGATGCAGAACCTGCTGTTCGGCGTCAGTCCGCTGGATCCGCTCACCTGGTCCCTGACGCCAGTGCTGCTGCTCCTGGCCGGCCTGGCGGCGAGCTCGGTGCCCGCCTTCCGCGCCGCGCGCGCCGATCCAAAGACAGCGCTCCGATGTGAATGAGGTGTTGCAACGCCGTCCCGCTCGTGTGCGTGACGGCGCTGCACGAACGCCCGCCTGGCGGGAGTCGTCACACGGCCGGCGCGCTCCTGATGGATTGACGGTTCACGAAGCGCTCCGCCAGGTGCGTCAGCTTCTCGTCGGTGGCCCGTTCCTCCTCGAGCGTCTGCTGCAGCAGTTGTGCGGCAAAGGTGTACCCGAGCGTCTCCGCATAGGTCCGGACCGTGCCGTAAGTGGCAATTTCGAGGTGCTCGATGCGCTGCGCGGTCGCGATGAGCCACGCGTCGCGCACCTGCCGGTCCACCTTTCCAGCCAGCACGCGCTCGCTGTCGCCGACGATCGCCGCAACCGCTGCCGAGGCTCCGCGCTTGGGCCGCGCACCAACCGATCTGAAGACGCGCTCGAGGCGATCGATGTGCCCCTCGGTTTCGGCGTGATGGTGCGCGAACGCGTTCGCGAGCTCTTCGTTCCACGCCTGCTTGTGCATGCGGTCGAGTGCCGGCAGCGACTGGTGCTCGGCGTGATAGAGATCGGTCAGGCCGCGGACGAGCAGCTGTTCGAGCGACTGCACACGGCGGCGTCGAGTGCTCCACAACCAGAGGGCCGCCATTCCCGCAGCCGCCGGAATCGCTTTCGCGGCGACACGCCTGACATCCGCGCGGCGCCGCGGATCGGCTTTCGAGAGCTTCACGCGCAACAGCTGCAGGTCGTTGTCGATCGCGACCCGTTTCGCGCGAACGGTTTCGGCTAGGAGGTCCGGGCTCGCATCCATTGCATGTTCTCCTTCAGCGTATCCATGGTCCGCGGCATGTGGCGGGCAGCCGTCAGACGGCCCTTGCCGATGTAGGCCAGCACGCCTGCCGCGAGCAACATGACGAGCGTGACGATGGCGAAGCCGGACCAGACCGGCCATCCGGCCACTTCTGAGATTGCCCACGCCACCGCCGTCATCAGAAAGATGATGCCGATCACGGCGGAAACCGCCGCTGCCGCGAGCATGCCGGCGCCCGCGCCAAACCGGCCCGCCTCTTCCCGCGCCTCGGCTTTGGCGAGCGCAATCTCGCCGCGCACCAGGTCCTGGGCGTCGTGGACGGCGTTCTTGATGACGTCTGCGATCGACGGTTCGTACGTGGCCATGTCGTTTCCTCCGAAATGGTGACTGCTGTGAGCCCGCGGCCGGATGCAGCGATCGGACACCACTGCGACTGCGCCGCTGAACAGCACGCCTGCCCTCGCCAACGGCGCGGCGGACCGGGCGCGGCCCAACCATCGCCGCAGCCGCACGAGCTGAGCGGCACGCCGGAGACCGTTAGCCCCCGCGTTTACTTGACGGTCTACTCGAGCAACGCACCCCAGCCGAGTGTGCTGTCGAAGTCCGCCAGCATGCCGTCAAGAGTGCAAGCATCCGGCCAATCCGGAGCGCGACACTATGGCTGTAGGGGAGCCTCCAGCGCGAGGAACTCGATCGCAACCGCCACCTGCCCGCCGCCGCCGCTCTTCCACGTTAGATACACACGCGCAGGATCCTTCAACGGCCCGCACGCGATGGTGCCGGTCAGATCGTTGCGGTACGAGATGAAGTCCACCTTGTCCAGGCCTGGTGCCGTGAACATGGACAGGCCGGCCAGTGGTACGAAGCGTCCCCGTCACCGGCCCGGGACGACAGCACGGCGCCCGCACGATAGGCCGTCCGCCAGTCGGTGACGCCGTCGAGGCTTTTCAATTTATCGCGGGCAACCTGTCGGCGTCCTGTTCCGCCTCGACGAAGGACCTCCAGGGAAGGGCGGTATTATGGCCCCGCTGGGTCGCCGCGCCTCGCCGCTCTCAGCTCGCGGCTCGGGTTCGGGAGGGTCGGGCGCGGGATCCGTCTCCGCAGTTTTGCGGGCTCGAACGCGGATCTGCGTCGTGGTGCGATGATCCGCTGTAACGTCTCAAAGTACAGGTGTCGCCCGTGAAGCGGATACTCGTCGTCGCACTCATTCTTGCGCTCGCACCGGCGGCGCCCCGAGGCCAGCTGGCCAGCCGCGAGCGCATGCGGGCGGATCTCGAGTTCCTGTGCTCGCCGGCGGTTGAAGGGCGCGCCTCGCTGAGCCCCGGCGCAGAGAGCGCCGCACGCTACCTCGCAGAGGCGATGCGCACAATCGGCTTGCAGCCTGCCGCAGAGCACGGCTTTCTCCAGCGCTTCGATGTCGTGCCGCTGCGAACGGATCGCGAGCGTTCGTCCATCGAGGTGATGCACAACGGCGCGGGCCAGACCTTCCCTCCAGGTACAGTGTTCTTTCCGCGCCCGGCGCTGCCGATCGATCTCACGCTGGACGTTGTCTTCGCCGGATACGGCATCACCGCGCCGGAGCTCGGGTACGACGACTACGCCGGGCTGGAGGTCCGCGGCAAGGCGGTGCTCGTCTTCGATCACGAGCCGGGGGAGGACGACGCCGACTCCATCTTTCACGGCACGGGTTTCACGCTGCACGCCAATACATGGACGAAGACGCAGAACGCCGAGCGCCACGGCGCCGCCGCCGTGCTGATCGTCACCGAACCGTCGAACGCGCACCGGTCGGCGGTGCGCCCGCCCGCTCGGGCCAGCGCCCCGGCCCAGGCGTTGGCTCGAAGCGAGCTCGGCATTCCACGGTTCACCGTCTCGCAAGCTGTGGCCGGAGCGCTGCTGCAGCCCACCGGGCGAAAGCCCGTCGAGTGGCAGTCCCGGATCGATCGGACGTCATCTCCCGCGTCGCAGGTGCTCGAAGGCGTGCGAGTGCGGCTTCGCGCCGCCAACCAGGAATCCGCCGCCAGGCCATCGTGGAACGTCGCCGGGCTGTGGCCGGGAAGCGACCCGAAGCTGCGGGACGAGACGATCCTGGTGACATCCCACTACGACCATCTGGGAGTGCAGAACGGGAAGTTGTATCCCGGCGCCAACGACAACGCGTCCGGTGTCGCGGCCATGCTGGAAGTCGCTCGGCTGGTTGCGGCACGCGCGCTGCCGCGCAGCGTGCTGTTCGTCGCGTTCGGTTCGGAGGAACAGTTGATGCTCGGTTCGTATCACTATGTCGCCAACCCGCTGCGCCCGCTGGCATCGACCATCGCGGTGCTGAACCTCGACATGATCGGCCGCCACGAGGAGCACACCGCGGAAAGCCGCGGCGCGTACGAACTGACCGCAGGCCGCGCCGATCAGCTGAACCTGGTGGGGGCGGTGTTCAGCCCCGATCTCGAGGCTCTGCTTGCCAGGGAAGCGCCGTCAGCCGGCCTCGCCCTGAGCACCAAGTTCGATCGCGACTCGTCCATGCGCGCGCTGTTCCGGTGCGACCACCTGCCATTCCTGCAGAAGCGCATTCCCGCTGTGTGGCTGTTCGGCGGCTTTCACCCCGGCTATCACGAGCCTGCGGACACGATCGATCGGCTCGACTTCGCCAAGCTGGGCCGCGTGGTGGGCCTCACGGTCGGCGCCGTCCGGGCACTCGCCGCGCCGGGCGCAGCCCCGCGCTTCGGGAACGCCAGCCCGGGAAACGTGGATCGATAGCCGCAAATACGAACTGCGATCCCAGCGCCCGTGCACAGGTCAAAACGACCGCCGCAAGACGGCCCCCAGGCCGCCCCAGGCCGCCCGCGAGGACGAAGAGACATGGCCGATCCGCAAGACGCTCTCCGCCCCGGTGATGCATTGCTCATCATCGACGTGCAGATCGACTTCTGCCCCGGCGGTGCGCTGCCGATCGCACACGGCGACGACGTAGTCCCGCTACTCAATCGCTGGATCGCGGCTGCCGTCGGCGCGCAGGTGCCGGTGTACGCATCGCGCGACTGGCACCCGCGGCACCACCTCAGTTTCACGGAGTCGGGTGGAGAGTGGCCCGCCCACTGCGTGCAGGACAGCGCGGGCGCCCGATTCCATCCCCGCCTGGAGCTTCCGGACTCGGCCGTCGTGGTCACGAAGGGTGTGCGGTTCGATCGCGATCAGTACTCGGCGTTCGACCAGACCGGCCTCGCCACGGAAATGCGGGCGCGAGGCGTGCGGCGAGTATGGATCGGCGGCCTCGCACAGGACGTCTGCGTTCGCGCCACGGTGCTCGACGCGCGGCACGAAGGATTTGCGGCAGTGGTCATCGCAGACGGCACGCGCCCGGTGACGCGTGCTGGCGGGGAGCGTGCCAACGAGGAGATGCGCCAGGCGGGCGCCAGTTTCGAGACGACCGGCAGCGAGTCCTGACGGTCGAGGACCCGGCCGGATGCCTTTCAGCGCACCCTGCGCGCCCACGCGGCCAGCGTCGTCGGGCGGAAACCGAACTCGCGCTGCAGGCCAGCGATATCCGCGTTGTAGCCGACGCGGTCGAACCACTCGAGCATCGCCGCCATGTCTTCGCTGTAT
>JBOGIX010000003.1:0-4229 GCA_050744685.1 Vicinamibacterales bacterium
GACCACGCCCACGCTCGCCGAGCTGATCGTGTGGTGCACGGGCACGCTGGAGAGGCTCGCCTCGCATCCGCACTCGGAGGCGCTGAAAGGCATGATCGAAAGCGCGCGCGAGCGGGCCGAAGAGCTCATCGAGCGCGCCGATCGCATCGGCGTCCTCTCGGACGATCTGCTGGAGGAGATCGAGTTCGACTTCCTCTTCAATGCCGATCGCCAGCTGTTCTCGATCGGCTACAACGTGACCGACGGCCGGCTCGACAACTCCTATTACGACCTGCTCGCTTCGGAGGCGCGCCTGGCGAGCTTCATGGCCATCGCCACCGGCAAGATCTCGCACGAACACTGGTTCAAGCTCGGTCGGCCGCTGGCGCCGAGCGGATCGTCGCGCGCGCTGCTCTCGTGGAGCGCCTCGATGTTCGAGTACCTGATGCCGCTGCTCGTGATGCGTACGCGTCCCGGCACGCTGCTCGACGAAACGTACGAGGCGGTGCTCGGCCGGCAGATCGCGTACGGCGCGTCACGAGGCGTGCCCTGGGGCATCTCGGAGTCGGCCTACAACGTCCAGGATCTCGAAGGGAATTACCAGTACCGCGCATTCGGCGTGCCGGGGCTCGGACTGAAGCGCGGCCTCGCCGAGGATCTCGTGGTCGCGCCGTACGCCACCATCCTCGCGGCGCCGCTCGCCCCTGGCGAAGTCGTCCGCAACCTGCAGCGCCTGAAGGACGAGGGACTCGCCGGCCGGTACGGCTTCTGCGAAGCCATCGACTACACGCCCGAGCGCGTACCCGCGAACCAGAAAGGGGGCGTGCCGCTGCCGACCTACATGGCGCACCACCAGGGCATGAGCCTGCTCGCGCTCGACAACGTCCTGAACGGGGCGCCGATGCAGAACAGGTTCCACTCGGACGCCCGCGTACAGGCCGCCGAGCTCCTGCTCTACGAACGTGTCCCGCAGCTCGTGCCGCTGAAGAACCCGCCGGTCGAGATGGCGGAGCACGTGCCGTCGGCGCGGATGACGGTCGCGCCGGCGGTCCGGCAGTACCTCACGCCGCAGACGCTCTCGCCCCGCACGCACCTGCTCGGCAACGGTTCCTACAGCGTGATGGTCACCAACTCCGGTGGCGGGTTCAGCCGGCGGCAGGATCTCGCGATGACGCGCTGGCGCGAAGACCTCACCGCCGACGACTGGGGCAGCTTCTGCTACATCCGCGACGTCGAGACGCGCGAGTTCTGGTCGACCACGCTCCAGCCGGTCTGTGTCGAGCCCGACGAGTACGAAGTGACCTTTGCCGTCGACCGCGCCGTGTTCCGCCGCCTCGACGGCAGCCTCGAGACGCGCACCGAGATCGTCGTCTCGCCGGAAGACGACGTGGAGCTGCGCCGCGTATCGATCACGAATCACAGCAGCCAGGCGCGTGTGCTCGAGCTCACGAGCTACGGGGAGGTCGTGCTCGCGAGCGGCGATGCGGACATGGCGCACCCCGCGTTCTCGAATCTCTTCATCGAAACGACCTCCGTGCCCGAGCGCGACGCGATCATCTGCGCGCGGCGGCCGCGGACCGGCGGCAATCCCTCGTACCTGGTCCACGTCATGAGCGGCCGCGGCCGCATCGGGCCGCCCACGCAGTTCGAGACCGATCGCAACAGCTTCGTCGGCCGTGGCGGCACGATCCGCAGGCCGTCGGCGCTCATGCGCAAGGAGCCGCTCACCAACACCGCCGGCGCGGTGCTGGACCCGATCGTCTCGCTTCGCCATTCGATCCGGCTGCCGCCCGGCGGCACCGCGAGGCTGACGTTCACCACCGGCTTCACGGAGTCCGAGGCCGACGCACGGCGCCTCATCGAGAAGTACTACGATCGGCGCGCGGTGGCGCGCGCGCTGGCGCTCGCCGGCACGCACAGCCAGATCGAGCTCCGCCACTTCGGCCTCAGCATTGACGACGCGATCCGGTTCCAGCGGCTGGGTGGACGCTTGATGTACGGCGATCCCCGGTTACGGTCGGCCGAAGCGGTGCACGCCAATCGACGCGGGCAGGCCGAGCTCTGGAAGTACGGCATCTCGGGCGATCTGCCGATGGTGCTGGCGTGCGTCGCTGAAGCCGCCGAGCTCACCCTCTTCCGCGACCTGCTGAAGGCACACGAATACCTGCGCGTCAAGGGCCTCGTCTTCGACCTCGTCGTCCTCAACGAGCATGGAGAGGGATATCGCCAGGATCTGAACGACTCGCTGCATCAGATGCTCGAGGGCAGCCCGGAGCGGGGTTGGGCGGACCGGCCCGGCGGGGTGTTCCTTCGCAGGGCCGATTTGATGCCCCTCGAGGACCAGACGCTGCTTCGTGCAGCCGCGCGCGCGGTGATGGACGGCGCCGAGGGCGGGCTGCATCAGCAACTCGTCCGCCCGCAGATCCAGTTCGAGCCACTGCCGGCCGACATTCCGGCAGCGCCCGCCACCGCGGCCGCATCGGCGGCGGCGGCATCCGCGTCGCCGCCCGAGTCCGAACTGGCCTTCTTCAACGGTCTCGGTGGCTTTGCCGATGGCGGCCGCGAGTACGTGATCCACGTCGATCCGTCGAGCCGCGCCATTCCGCCGGCGCCGTGGTCGAACGTGATCGCGCACGCATCGTTCGGCTTTGCCGCGACGGAGCTCGGCCCCGGGTTCACGTGGTCGGAGAACAGCCACGACAACCGGCTGACGCCGTGGAGCAACGATCCGGTCAGGGACACGCCGGGTGAAGCGCTGTTCCTCCGCGACGACGAGGCGAGCGCGATCTGGTCCACGACACCGCTGCCCGCCGGCGAGGGGCAGCCCTACACCGTCCGGCACGGCCAGGGCTACACGATCTACG
Organism: Vicinamibacterales bacterium; assembly: GCA_050744685.1. Classification (GTDB taxonomy): domain Bacteria; phylum Acidobacteriota; class Vicinamibacteria; order Vicinamibacterales; family 2-12-FULL-66-21; genus JACCXG01. Next base: position 2,844 of record JBOGIX010000003.1, read on the forward strand.
AGCACACGCGCGACGGAATTCGGTCGGAGCTGCGCCTCTTCGTTCCACGGGGAGAGACGGTGAAGATCTTCCGCGCATCGATCAGGAACACGTCATCGCGCCGGCGCCGCCTCTCGGCGACCATCTACGTGGACTGGGTGCTCGGCGAACACCGCGCTCGCACGCGGTTGCACGTGGTCACGGCGCGTGATCCTGCCACCGGAGCGCTGACGGCAACCAACGCATTTCGTGACGTGTTCGGCGGGCGTGTCGCGTTTCTGGATTTGCATGCGGCGGTCGAGGATGGTGACGGCACCGGCGGGCCGGCACCGGCGCGCACGCTGACCGGCGATCGCACGGAGTTCATCGGCCGCAACGGCACGCTCCAGCGTCCCGCCGCGCTCTTCCGCGCCGGGTTGTCCGGCAGGACCGGTGCAGCGCTCGATCCCTGCGGCGCCGTCCAGATCAGGATGGTGCTCGAGCCGGGGGAGGAGCGCGTCCTCATCGGCCAGCTCGGCGAAGCGAACGAGATGGCCGGCGTCCGCGCGACGGTCGATCGATTCCGCGATCCGGCGGCCGTGGAAGCCGCATGGCACGATGTCCGCGCGCTGTGGGACGAGGTGCTCGGCACGATCCAGGTCAGGACCCCGGAGCCGTCGCTCGACCTGCTTCTGAATCGCTGGCTGCTGTATCAGGCGCTCGCCTGCCGCATCTGGGGACGATCCGCGTTCTACCAGTCGAGCGGCGCCTTCGGCTTCCGCGATCAACTGCAGGATTCGCTGGCCGTCCTCTTCTCGCGGCCGCACATGGTGCGGGAACAGCTGCTGCGCGCCGCGTCACGCCAGTTCCTCGAAGGAGACGTTCAGCACTGGTGGCACGAGCCGGGCGGCCAGGGCGTGCGCACGCGATTCTCCGACGACCGGCTCTGGCTTCCCTACGTTGCGCTGCGCTACATGGCGGCAACCGGAGACGACGCCGTGCTGGACGTGCATGCGCCGTTTCTCGAAGGCCGCATCCTCAAGCCGGAGGAGCACGAGGCCTACGAGCATCCGGCCGTCTCCGCACAGACCGGCTCGCTCTACGAGCATTGTGTCCGGGCCATCGAGATCAGCCTGCCGACCGGCGTGCACGGCCTGCCGCTCATGGGCATCGGCGACTGGAACGACGGCATGAGCCTCGTCGGTGCCGGCGGACAAGGCGAGAGCGTGTGGCTCGGCTGGTTCCTGGTGTCGATCCTGCGGCCGTTCGCCGATGTTGCCGAGGCGCGTGGCGAGGCCGATCGGGCGGCGCGTTATCGTGCGCACGCCACGCGTCTGCTCGGGGCGATCGAGCAGGCCTGGGATGGTGAGTGGTATCGCCGCGCCTACTTCGACGATGGGACGCCGCTCGGGTCGGCGTCGAATACGG
>JBOGIX010000004.1:0-4556 GCA_050744685.1 Vicinamibacterales bacterium
CATCCGTTTCGCCGACTACATCGGCGACTCGCTGAAGTTGTCACGTGCAGCGGCGACGCGTACCAAGGCCGACTACATCGAGTTTTGCGGCGTCCACTTCATGGCGGAGAGCGCCGACATCCTCCGCGCACCGCATCAGAAAGTCGTGCTGCCCGATCTCGCGGCCGGTTGCTCGATGGCCGACATGGCGGCCCCCGATCAGCTGGAGATCTGCTGGCGCGAGCTCGAACAGATGGGCGTGCGCACCGATGGCGTCGAGCACGGCAAGGCGGGAGTCGTCCCGGTCACCTACATCAACTCGTCGGCGGCGATCAAAGCGTTCGTCGGCGAGCACGGCGGCATCGTCTGCACGTCGACCAACGCGCGCACGGTCCTCGAATGGGCGTGGGAGCGGGGCGAGAAGCTCCTGATGCTGCCGGATCAGCACCTCGGTCGGAACACCGCCTTCAAGATGGGCGTGCCGCTCGACGAGATGGTCGTGTGGGACCCGAACGAGATGTGGGGCGGCCTCGAGAAGGACCAGCTCGCGGCGGCGAAGTTGATCCTGTGGAAGGGGCACTGCTCCGTTCACACGCGTTTCACCGTCCCGCAGATCGAGGCCTTCCGCAAGAAATATCCCGCAGGGCGTGTCGTCGCGCACCCTGAATGTACGCTCGACGTCGTTCGCGCCGCGGATGAGAGCGGATCCACGGAATACATCATCAACACGGTGAAGGCGAGCCCGCCGGGCACCGTGTGGGCGGTTGCCACGGAGATCCATCTGGTCAACCGCCTGACCGCCGAAGTGCCCGACAAGACGATCGTGACCCTCGATCCGTTCGGCTGCCTCTGTTCGACCATGTTCAGGGTGTCGCCGAACCACCTGCTGTGGATCCTCGAGGGGCTGGTCGAAGGGGAAGTGCACAACCAGATCACCGTGCCGGAGCCGACGAAGTCCCACGCGAAGCTCGCGCTGGATCGCATGCTCGCGCTCTGAACTGTTGCCTGCAAAAGGAGTTTGCTGAATGGCCCACGAAGTTCCACCGCTACCCTACGACTACAACGCGCTCGAGCCGCACATCGACGAACAGACGATGAGGATTCATCACGACAAGCATCATGGCGCGTACGTGACGAACCTGAATGCGGCGCTCGAGAAGCACCCGGATCTCCAGCAGAAGAGCGTCGAGGACCTGCTCAAGAACATCAACACGGTGCCGGAGGACATCCGGACCGCCGTGCGCAACAACGGCGGCGGCCACGCGAACCACACGATGTTCTGGGAAATCATGGGGCCTGGAAAAGGCGGCGCGCCGACCGGGGCGCTGGGCGACGCGATCAAGTCGTCGTTCGGCGATTTCGAGGCCTTCAAGAAGCAGGTGAACGACGCCGGCGCGAAGCGGTTCGGCAGCGGCTGGGCGTGGCTGCTCGACGTCGGCGGCAAGCTCGTAGTCGAGAGCACGGCAAACCAGGACAGCCCGCTGATGGAAGGCAAGAAGCCGATCCTCGGCGTGGACGTCTGGGAGCACGCCTATTACCTCAAGTATCAGAACCGGCGCCCCGACTACCTGAACGCATGGTGGAACGTCGTCAACTGGGACGCCGTCGCGAAGCGCTTCAAGTAAGCGCGGCGAGGATCTCCTCCTGCGGCGGGAACTCCGACTGCGACCTTGCGATGAACGAGTAGCGGATCGAGCGGTCCCGATCGATCACGAACAGGGCTGGGCGCGCGATGTTCCAGGCGTCCAGCCCGATCCGGTGCCACACCCCGTATGCCTTCGACACCTCGCGATTCCGGTCGATGAGGATGTTGAACGGCAGGCCCGTCTCCTCGACGTAGCGCCGCACCGGTTCGGAGCGCTGCGCCAGCACGACCACCAGCTGCGCGCCGCGGCGCTCGTATTCCGGAAGGTTGCGGGCCAGTTCACCGAACCGGCTGCGACAGTTGGGTCACCAGGTGCCGCGATGGAACGCGAGCACGACGCGTCCTCGATCGAGATAATCGGCGAGCGAGCGGAGCTCGCCTTTCTGGTTGGGAAGCGTGAAGAGGGGGGCTTCAGTCATTCTCCGGAATGCCATGAATGCGCAGGATTGTCATGGATGCGCAGGAATGCCCGAAATGCCAGGGATCGCGAGGTCCCCGGTTCCTTCAGTTCACTCGGCGACTGCGGGCGCATCGAGCGCGGATTTCTCGTAGAGCAGGCCGCGTTCGTCGGAGAACACGGCGAAACTGCACGGGTCCTGCGTGTCCTTGATCGCGAACAGATAGCCGGTGCGATCGGCGAACAGGCTCAGGTCGAACCCTTTCGGCACGGGCGGCAGCGTGCCGAGGCGCTCGACCGGCTGGTACGTGCCGGTGCGCTGGACCCTGTCTGCCTGCGCCGCGTTGATGGCCTTCGCGAGCGCGAGCGCGCCGGCACGCCGGGCACGATCCGCCTGCCGCGCGCCGTCATGATGACGGCAGCTCGGCGCATACCAGAGCTGACGGCCCTCGGTCGCCGTCAACCCGATCGAGGCAAGAACCAGAACCGCCGAACCGATGAAGTTGCGAGTAGCCATTCTGCCCCCCAATTCTGGCAATTTTGGCAATTCCGCAATCTGGCAATTCAACAGGATGCGCTGGCAAAGCCTCCTATTCATGGCATTCCTGGCATTTCAGAAGAGCGTAACCTCCACCACTTCGCCCGCCTCGACGAGATCCGTCTGCGCGGGAATCTCGATGTAGCCGTCGGCCTGCGACATGCTCGTGATGTCGCCGGAAGCTTTGAACGCCGGCACCGCCATGCCGTTCTCGACGCGCACCGTATAGAACTGATGACGTCCCGTGGTGGAGACGATGCGCCGCGCCAGCGGCACGCGCGTTGTCTGCGGCCGGAAGTCGGGAAGTCGGGCGATGCGGCGCAGTATGGGCACGAGCAGCAGGTACGCGTTGGACAGGCAGGACGTCGGATTGCCCGGCATGCCGAGCACAGGCGTGCCGCGCACGCGGCCGAAGATTGTAGGCTTGCCCGGTTTGACGGCGATGCCGTGGAACAGCACCTCGCCAGCTGACTGCACGACGTCGAGCACGAGATCCTTCTTGCCGACCGAACTGCCGCCGGAAAAGATCAGGATATCGGAGTCGGCTGTCCGGTCGAGCGTCCGCAGCAGCTCCGGCAGGTTGTCGGGCGCCGCCGGCAGGATCTGCGCGACACCGCCGTGCGCGGACACGATCGCCGAGAGCGTGTAGCGGTTGATGTCGTAGATCTGTGCCGGGCCCAGCGGGCGTCCCGGCTCGACGATCTCGTTGCCGGTCGACAGGATCGTCACCATCGGCTGCGCGTAAACGGTGAGCTCGGCCACGCCGGCCGCGGCAAGCGCGCCGAGCCGGCTCGGATTGAGTACGTCGCCAGGACGCAGCACGGCCTGGCCGGCGGACAGATCGCCGCCGCGCCGGCTGACGTTCTGCCGCGGGTACACCGGCGTCATGATGCGCACGTCGTCTCCGGCGCCGCGTTCGGTTTCTTCGACCATCACGACCGCGGTCGCGCCATCCGGCAATGGCGCTCCGGTGGCGATCTCCATGCACTCGCCCGGCGCGATCGGCCGCGAGGGCATCTCGCCCGTATGTACTGCGCCGACGGCCTGCAACGTCCTCGGCTCCTGTCGCGCGGCGCCGAACGTATCCTCGGCCACGACCGCGAAGCCGTCCATGGCAGCGCGATCGAACGGCGGCACGTCGGCCGACGAGAGAATCGTCTCCGCCACCACGCGGCCCGCCGCGACGTCGAGTCGCACGCGCTCGGTCCGCTCGATCGGCTCCGCCGCCTCGAGCGCCAGCGAGAGCGCCTCCTCGATCGGGATCGTCTCCCGGATCGGTCTCATGGTCTCCAAAGGACTACCTCTTCAACTCCCCAACGACATGCCGCAGTTCAGGCAGGATCAGCCGCTCCATCGCGAGCCTGACGGCTTTTTCCGATCCGGGCAGCGAGAACACCGCCGTCTTCCGTATCGTACCCGCGCAGGCGCGGCTGAGCATCGCGGCCGCGCCGATCTGTTCGTAGCTCAACATGCGGAACAGCTCGCCGAAGCCGTCCAGGCGCTTGTCGAGCAGCCGCGCGATCGCTTCGTACGTGCTGTCGCGCGAGGTAATGCCGGTGCCGCCCGTCGTGATGATCACGTCTGCCGAGACCGTGGCGCCGCGCACGGCCTCGGCCACCGGCGCGGGATCGTCGCGCAGGATCTTCCGTCCCGTCACGACGTGCCCGGCGCCCGTGAGCGCTTCAACGATTGCCGCGCCGCTGGTATCCGTCGCTTCGGTGCGCGTGTCGCTGATGGTCAGCACGAAGACCCGCACCGAGACCGGCGCGCCGGCGCGGTGGGAAGCTGGAGCATCCACGGGCGGATTATAGGCCGCCGGCCGGCGTTCGCCGGCGTGCGCGCGTGGAGGCCGAAGCCCATGTGATATGATCGGGGTTTCGTATCGCCGCGTCGGCGCCAGCCGATGCGAGTGCCTCCGCGCCCATAGCTCAGTTGGATAGAGCGTCTGGCTACGAACCAGGAGGTCGCACGTTCGAGTCGTGCTGGGCGCACCAATT
>JBOGIX010000005.1:0-7401 GCA_050744685.1 Vicinamibacterales bacterium
GAGCACGGCAATCCAGATGAACGGGTTTCGAAGATCGGCCCAGAGCAGAGTCGGCACGACCGCCGCGGTCAGGATCAACAACCCGCCCATCGTCGGCGTGCCCGCCTTGGGACGATGGGTTTGCGGCCCTTCCGTGCGAATCACCTGGCCGATCTGGAACTCGCGCAGCTTGCGGATCATCACCGGCCCGACGAACAGCCCGATCGCGAGTGCGGTAAGCGTGGCTGCGCCGGTGCGGAACGTGATGTAGCGCGTCACGTTCAGCACCGGGAAGTAGTCGCTCAGGTAGTGGAGGTAGTACAGCATCTCAGGCGAACTCCTGCTTCAGCCGATCTACCACCAGGTCTGTGCCGATCCCTCTCGAGCCCTTGACCACCACCAGATCGCCGGGACGCACCTGCCGGAGCGCTGCGTCGGCGGCCTCTTCCTTGGTGCCGACGTAGGTCACCGTCCGATCGGGCATGCCGGCGGCAATCGCCTCGCGGGCGAGCGCCGCCGCGGCATCGCCGCCGACCGCAATCAGCAGGTCCAGCCCCGCGCCGGCCGCGGCACGTCCGCATTCACGGTGCAGCCGTTCGGAATGGGCGCCGAGCTCCAGCATCTCGCCGAGCACTGCGACCTTTCGTGCGCTGCCTGTCGCCGCCATCACCGTCTCGAGCGTGCGCACGACCGCCGCCGGGCTCGAGTTGTACGAGTCGTCGATGAGCGTGACGCCGCCCGGCAGCCGCAGCAGCTCGCCGCGATGGTGCGCCGCGGCGATGTGCGCAGCCCGCGACAGCATCTCGGCGAGATCGATGCCGAAGTGCGTGCCCACGGCGATGGCCGCCAGCACGTTCAGCAGGTTGCCTCCGCCGAGCAGCGGCGTACGCAGATGACCGGCGCCGTTCGGCGTCGTCACATCCGCTTCCATCCCCTCGAGACCGAGGTGCTGCACGTTCGTCGCGCGAACGTCCGCGCCGCCGCCCAGCCCGAACCTCAGCAGGCGGCCGCGGAACCCGCGCCCGCGCGCCATCACCCGCGGATCGTCGGCGTTGGCCACCAGCACGTCGTCCGGCTTGGCCGACTCGAGGATCTCGGCCTTGGCATCGGCCATCGCCTCCGCCGACTCGAAGAACCCGAGGTGGGCGTCTCCGACATTGGTCCACACACGCAATTCCGGCTCTGCCACGTGCACCAGCGTGCGGATCTCGCCCGGATGGTTCATGCCCAGCTCGACGACGGCAATCTCCGGCCGCGAGCGGAGCTCAAGAAGTGAGAGGGGAAGACCGATATGGTTGTTCAGATTGCCCTTGTTCCTGAACACCCGAAACCGCGCCGACAGGAATTCGGCCGCCACTTCTTTGGTGGTGGTCTTGCCGGCACTACCGGTGATGGCCACGACCTTCGCGCCAGACCGCCGGCGGACGTCGCGCGCGAGCGCCTGCAGCGCGCGCGTCGTGTCCTCGACCTGGATCACGACCGCCGACTGCGCCGCGGCCGTCTGCGGCGGCAGCGGCCGGTGGACCACAGCGCCCATCGCTCCGGCGGAGAGCGCGTCGCCGACGAAACGATGGCCGTCGAACCGCTCGCCGTGGATGGCCACGTACAGGTCACCGGGCGACACCGCGCGCGAATCGATCGACACGCGTTCGATGGAGGCTGCCGGGTCTCCCCGCACGATCTGGCCGCCAGTCGCCTGGGCCACGTCGGTTGCGCTCAATGGGAACGATTCCACCGGTCAGGACACCTTGGTCGCACGCCGGCGGTCCAGCGCGGCCCTCGCCACTTCGACGTCGTCGAAGGGGAGCACGCGATCGCCGATGATCTGGTACTTCTCGTGACCCTTGCCCGCGATCAGCACGAGATCGCCCGGCGCGGCTTCGCGCACCGCCCGCTCGATCGCCTCGCGGCGGTCGACGATGGCGAGGCAGCGGACCTCGCGCTGCCCGCTGCGCGCCTTCGACGCGGACCGGTCCTCGGGCGTGACGATGCCGCGCTTGATCTGCTCGATGATCTGCGCCGGATCCTCGGAACGCGGATTGTCCGAGGTGACGACGACGAGGTCGCTCAGGCGCGCGGCCACGGCGCCCATGAGCGGGCGCTTGGTGCGGTCGCGGTCGCCGCCGCAACCGAAGACGGTGATGATGCGCCGGGTCGCGAGCGGCCGCGCCGTTTCCAGCAGGTTCTTGAGCGCGTCGTCGGTGTGCGCGTAGTCCACGACCACGCGGACGTCGTCGCGGACATCGGAGACCAGCTGGAAGCGTCCGGGCACGCTGGCGAGATCCGCGAGGCCGCGCTCGATCGCGGAGGACGGCAGGTCGAGCGCGACCGCGGTCGCGGCGGCAGCGAGGATGTTGTACGTGTTGGCCCGGCCGACGAGCCGCGACTTGATGTGGAGCGTGCCGCGGGACGTCTTGACCTCGAGCTCCAGGCCGTCGAGCGACGAGGAGATCGCCGTCGGCGCCACGTCCGCGGCCGCATCGATCGCGTAGGTCAGCGGGCGGCGGATCGTCCGCGCCAGCTCGACGCCGCGATGATCGTCGAGGTTCACCACCGCCACCGCATCATCAGGCAGCAAGTCGAAGAGGCGCCGCTTCGCGGCGAAGTACTCCTCCATGTTCCGGTGAAAGTCCAGGTGATCGCGAGTGAGGTTGGTGAACACGCCCGCGGCAAAACGCAGGTAGTCGGCGCGCTTCAGCGCCAGGGCGTGCGAGGACACCTCCATCACGCAGGCGCCGCACCCTTGCGCGACCATCTCGCGCAGCATGGCCTGGAGCTCCGGCGCTTCCGGCGTGGTGCGCTCGGCCGCGAGCTCCTTGCGCCCGACGCGGTAGCCGACGGTGCCGATCCGGCCGCACATGATGCCGGCCGCCTCGAAGATCGAGGCGAGCAGGTAGGCCGTCGTGGTCTTGCCGTTCGTGCCGGTGATGCCGACGAGTACCAGCTGGTTGCCGGGATCGCCATAGAAGATCGCCGCCAGCGCGGCAAGCGCCAGCCGCGCGTCGGGCACCTGGATCCAGACCACGCGCACGTCCGGGGGAGCGAGGGCTTCCGACACCGCGGCGATCGCGCCTCTGGCAATCGCGTCGCGGGCGAACGCCGTGCCATCGGCCTGCAGTCCCCTGAGCGCGACGAACACCGATCCTGAGCGCACCTGCCGCGAGTCGTACGTAATCGCGGACACGGTCGTGGTTTCCGCAGCCGCGTCGAGCGGCGGAAGCGGTACCCCGGTCCGGCCGGAAAACTCCCGCAGCAGTGCGCCGGCGGTCATTGCGCTGCGCCTCCGATCGGTGGCGAGGGCGCCGGCGCGCGGCGATCGAGCTTCAGGAGGCCCGCTTCGCCGTTCGGGAGCGGCTCACCCGCCGCGGGCTTCTGATCGACGACGACACCATCGCCGACCATGCGTGCGGTGGCGCCGATGCTCGTCAGCGTGCGCAGTGCCTCGCGTGCGCTGAGGCCGCGCAGATCGGGCATCACGCCGGCGGGCACCGACGCGAGCGTCGCCTCGACGACATCGGGCGCATCAATCGGCCGCTGCACCACGGGCGCCGCTCCACCGCTGGAATTCGAGGCCAGCACCGGTGGGAGCGCGTTGATCGTCGGAGGAATGCCGAGATGCCGGAGTGAGGCTTCGGCAATCTGCTTGAAGATCGGCGCCGCCACCACACCGCCGGCATACGCGCCGGCGTGCGGCGAGTCGATCACCACGATGACCGCCAGCGCGGGCTGCCGCGAGGGCACGAATCCGATGAACGAGGCGTTGTAGTCCGATCGGGAGTAGCGGCCGTCGACGAGCTTCGACGCAGTCCCGGTCTTTCCCGCGATCGTGTAACCGTCGACCTGCGCCGCCTTCGCCGTGCCGCGATCGACCACCGCTTCCATGATGGACGTCAGCTCCATCGCGGTCTCCGGGGAGATCGTCTTCCGTATCACACGGGTGGGGACAGAAGTGCGGCGCCCACCCTTGATGAACGCGCGCACGACCCGCGGCTCGATGAGCGATCCGCCATTGGCCACCGAGCTCACCGCCGCGGCCATCTGCAGCGGGGTCACTCCCACCTGATATCCCATCGACACCGAGGCCAGCGCGCTCGGATCGAGGCGCGCGGGATTCCAGACGATGCCCGGGCTCTCGCCCCGGAAGTCGGGGCTGATCGGCTGGCCGAAGCCAAATCGGCTGACGTAACGGCCGAGCCGCTCGGGCCCGAGGCGGAGTCCGACCTTGATCGCGCCAACGTTGCTCGACTTGACGATCACATCGGTGAATGGCAGCACGCCGTAGTTGTGCGACGCGTACTCGTCGATGACGCGGCTGCCGAAGGTGATGCGGCCGGGGCCGCAGTCGATGAGGTCATCCGGCCTGATCACCTTCTCTTCGAGCGCCGCGGATGCGGTCACGATCTTGAAGGTCGATCCGGGCTCGTAGAGATCCTGAATTGCGCGGTTGCGGCGCAGCCGCTCGTCGTAGCGGCCGAAGGCGTTCGGATTGAACGTCGGCCAGTTGGCCAGCGCGAGGATCTCACCCGTGTGCGGATCCATGATCAATGCCGTGCCGCCCGCGGCCCGGTTCTCGTGAACGCCCTGCCGCAGCTCGCGCTCGGCGATGTTCTGCAGGTATTGATCGATCGTCAGCTCGAGCGAGGCGCCCGCCGTCGGCGCGCGATCGACGCGGCTCGTCAACGCGTGCTGCCGCGCGTCGGTCTGGACGAAAATCTTTCCCTCGCGCCCGCGCACCTGCGAGTCGTACGTCGACTCCAGCCCCGCCAGCCCCGTGTTGTCGAGCCCGACGTAGCCGAGCACGTGAGCGGCCAGCTCCTTCTTCGGATAATAACGGCGGCTCTCCTTGAGAAACGCGATGCCCTTCAGGTTCAACGCCTTCACGCGTTCGGCGTCGGCGAGCGAGACCTTCCGGGCGAGATACACGAATTGCGAGTCGCGCCGCAGATCCTTCGCCATCTCCCGGCGATCGCTGGCATCGCACCCCTCGATCGCGCCGCAGACCAGCCGCGCCGCCTCGTCGGGGTCCTCGACTTCCGTCGGATCGGCGAAGACCGTGTCGGCGTCCACGCTGTATGCGAGCACGTTGCCATTGCGATCGAGGATCTCGCCACGCTTCGCAGGCGCGGTGATCAGCCGGTTGTGCTGACGATCGGCCCTGGCCTGCATGTCGTCGTGCTCGAGGACCTGAAGGTAGAGCAGCCGCGCCTGGACGCCGGCGGTCCACACGCCGAAGAAGAGGGCCGCCACGAACAAGCGGCTCTGCAGCGTGTGCCGCCAGGCCGAGGGCAGGGCTCCGCCGATGGTGCGCGGCGGCCGCGCTGCTCGTTCCACTCGATTGTCGGCCTGTTCTTCTGCCACCGTTCCTCCTGCCGCGTCGTGAACGCGTCAGCGCGCCGCGACGATGGACTTCCCCGGGGGGGCCGAGGGGACCACGCGCTCGATGACAATGGCCTGGCCCTTGTCGGGCGCCACCAGCTTCAAGTCGCGGATCGCCATCTCCTCGATGCGCCGCGGGGATCGCAGCGACTCGATCTCGAGCCGCAGATGCCGGTTGATCTCTTCTTCCGACGCGCGCTCGCGTTCGAGCCGCTGCACCTCGTAGCCGTTCTTGACGAGCTCGACGCGCTGCCACGCGGAGAACAGCAGCACCAGCACGAGCACCGCGCCAATGCCCGCCGTTCGCCACAACTGCCGATGCCGCTCCTCGTCGATCTCCCTGACGATCGGGTTGTTGCGGATGTCCTTCTTGATGCCGTATTCGAAATCGAGCTCGTGGCGGACGCTCATGCGAACCTCTCGATCGCGCGCAGCTTCGCGCTGCGCGCGCGCGGGTTCCGGGCCACCTCGGCCTCTTCGGGCACCAGCGGCCGCTTCGTCAGGATGCGCAGGACCTCGCGTGCCTGCGCCAGCGCGCGGAACGCGTGCTTCACGATGCGGTCCTCCAGCGAGTGGAACGTGATTACCGCGAAGCGCGCGCCGACGAGCAGCCGGCCGCACACCTCGGCGAGGAAGACGTCGAGCTGCTCCAGCTCCCGATTCACCCAGATGCGCAGCGCCTGGAAGGTCCGCGTGGCGGGATCGATGCGCTGATAGCCGCGGCGCGGCACCGCTCGCCGCACGATTTGCGCGAGCTCGCCGGTCGTCGCGATCGGAGCGGACCGCCGGGCCTCGACGATGGCGCGGGCGATGCGGCGCGAGAAACGTTCCTCGCCGTACCTGAAAATCAGGTTCGCGAGATCCTCTTCGTCGACGCTCGCGAGCAGCTCGGCCACGGTCGGCCCCTGGGTGCGGTCCATGCGCATGTCGACCGGCTCGTCGCGCCTGAAGCTGAAGCCGCGCCCTTCTGCGTCGAGCTGCATGGACGACACGCCGAGATCCGCGAGCGCCCCGTCGACGCCGGCGATCTGATGTTCGTCGAGCACACGGCCGAGATCACGATAGTCCGCGTGCACCAGCTCAACCCTGTCGCCGAATGCCTCGAGCCGCTCGCGCGCGATGCCGATCGCGTCGACGTCGCGATCGAGCCCGAGCACGCGCGTGGCTCCCGCCTCGAGCAGCGCGCGCGTGTGGCCGCCGAGACCGACGGTGCAGTCGACGAACAGCCCTCCGCGCGACGGCGCCAGCAAGGCGATCGTCTCGGCGGTCAGTACTGGCTCGTGCGTCGGCAGGCTCATGATCGACGTTTCGGACTAGATACCGAATTCCGACAACGCGCGCGCATCGTCGTCTGTGTACGGATCGCGGTGGAGCTTGGCGACGAAGCGCTCGTGGTTCCAGACGCCGAGGTGGTCGTACTGTCCGAGCACGTCGACCTCGCCCGACATGCCCGCGGTATCGCGCAGGCGGGCAGGCAGGACGACGCGGCCCTGGCCGTCGATCTCGGCGGCCTGGCCGAAGTAGTTGACGCGGTCGAAGAACCGGAGACGGGCGGGGTGCGTGGAGGGCATCCGCCCGAGCCGTTCCTCGAGCGCCACCCAGACCGGCATGGGATAAATCAGCACGTCTTCCCCCGTCAGGCTCGTGACGAACAGATCGCTCCCGTGCTCGGCTTCGATGAGCGAACGGAAGGCGTTCGGGATCTTGAGCCTTCCCTTGTCATCGATCTTCGCCGTGTGATTGCCCCGAAGCACGGCCTTTGATCCACTCAGCTCCACAAAAATCCACCGCGATGTTAAGGAAGCTGCCGGGGTATGTCAACCGCAAAATGAACATCTGATTGCGCTTACGCCTTATTTTCGCCGTCAGGCGAAACCGCAGGGCTCCACGCAGGGCTGCCGAGGCGTGCTAGGATGTGCAGATTTGACCAGGCTCCCGTGGCGGGCAGTGGAGCTGCCGGCGGCCGGCAGTGAAGGTGGAGGAAGGGCCGCCTCGACCGCTGTGAGGCGGTTCGCATCAGACGCGGGGGGCCGATAAGATATCGGG
>JBOGIX010000006.1:0-4064 GCA_050744685.1 Vicinamibacterales bacterium
CCGCCCTTGATGCGCGAGAGATGTTTTCGGACGCAATTCAGCTCGTCGATCGGCGCGCCGGCGGCCATGAGCCTGCGCGCCGTCAGGAGCTTGTCGTCCAGCGTAACCCCGCCCACCGGGGCTACCAGCATCGCCGACGCGCCACCCGAAAGCAGGACCAGCAGCTCGCCCGACTGCGCCACGGTCCGCGCCAGCGCCAGCGCCCGTTCCGCGGCAGCCGCGCTGCTCGCATTGGGCGCGGGATGACCGGCTCTGAACAGCTCGATCCCAGGCCGGGCCGTCGTCGTAATAAAGGAGGACGAAGCAACCATCGACGGACCGACATCGCGGGACTCGGCGGTGGCCCAGAACATCGCCTCCGCTGCCTTGCCAACTGCCACGACGGCCGGTGCGTCTGAAGATGAAAGGTCGATGGTACCGAGCGCGTGCCGAACGAGTCGGGACGGTTCAACAGCATCCACGCCGGAGCGCAGGATGTGCTGGAGGTCGCCGCGAAGCTGTGGAAGAGGAAGACTCAGTGAAGCTGCTTGGGGTCTGACCAGGCCGAGAGGCCTGTGACGGCGTTGAACTTTCGGAGGAGACCGGCGATGACCTGGTCGGCGTTATCGGAGGCGCACAGTTGTTCGAGCTGGCTCAGGACACGCGCGAGCGCCTGGTCTGCGTTGGTGATGGCGCCTTCCGAGAAGTACTCCCGTTGTCGCGCCAGGCACTCACGGTGTTTGATGAACTCCTGCCGATAGAAGTCGGCCGGGCCACTGACATGAGCGTTCAAAACCCTGCCAGAGCTGACGATGCGGGCCATGCGACTCCTCGCCTGGTTCATGTGTGACGGGTAAATTCAGTGTAAGCATCCTGCCATCAAATTGTCAAATCTTGTCCTCGCGGGCGGCTTTGCAGACGGACTTTCACCCCGCTCCATCGAGCCACGCGCTTTGGAAGTTGGGAATTGGAGGTCGGGAGTTGATAATAAAAACGCCTACCGCACCCCCCGTGCGACGATTAAGCCCCCGACACACCCGAGCAGCATTCCTCCGAGCAGGAGGATGACCACGAGCTCCGCAGGCAGGAACGTGATCGATCCCAGGCCCACGGCCTCCGCGACGATCCCGCCGTAGCGCGCCCGGACGATCCCGAAGAGGACGCCGAGCGAGAGGATGGCGACGAGCGCGCCGGCGCCCCCCTGCATGACCCCCTCCAGCACGAGCGGTCCCCGGACATAAGTGAACGGGGCGCCCACCAGTTGCATGATCTCGATCTCGTCGCGGCGGGCATGTGCGGCGAGGCGGACGACGTTGGCCACGGTCAGCGCGGCGGCAACGGCCAGCATGGCGATGATGACGATGCCGATCGTCCGCACGAACCGGATGATGCCGTTCAGCCGGGTGAGCCAGCGCCGGTCGTAGCGCACATCCGACACGCCCGGCTGCTTCGCGAGCGCGCCGGCGAGCGTGTTCACCGACTCCTCGGCGTTGCGGGCGTCGGGCCGCAGCTGCACATCGATGGACGCGGGGAACGGGTTGCGCTGCAGCCGCCCTGCGGTGTCGCCAAGCTCGGGGAAGTCCTGCCGGAACCGGGCGGCCGCCTGCTCCTTCGTCACGTGCCGCTGGCTGGCCGCCAGGCCGCTCCGCTCGACCAGGTCCTGCACGTTCTTCACCTGCTCGGCCGAGGCCTCGTCTCGCAGGTAGACGGCGAACTCGGCGGCTTCACCCCAGCGCGCCGTGAGGCGCTGCAGGTTCGTGTTGACGATCAGGAAGAAGCCGAGAATGAAGAGCCCGGCGCCGATGGTCAGCACGGCCATGATGGCCGCGCGCCTTCCCCGCCACAGGCTCGCGGCGGCTTCGACGATGAAATACTTGAGCGCGCGCATTGGCTCCGGTGTCCCTACGAGACCTCGACGATGCGGCCGTGATCCAGCGTGAGTGCGCGGCGGCCGACGCGGCGGATCAGTTCGCGATCGTGCGTGGCGACGAGCACGGTCGTGCCCCGCGCGTTCACCTCGCGGAGCAGGTTCATGATCTCGAGCGACAGGTCGGGGTCGAGATTGCCGGTCGGCTCGTCGGCCAGGATGATGACGGGGTCGTTCACGAGCGCGCGCGCGATGGCGATGCGCTGCTGTTCGCCGCCCGAGAGCTCCTGGGGATACGCGTTCATGCGGTGCTGCAGGCCAACCCACTTCAGCACCTGGAAGGTCCGGCGCTGCTGCTGGGTGAAGTCGACGCCGAGCACGCGCGGCACGAAAGCCACGTTTTCGAGGACCGTCTTTCGCGGCAGCAGCTTGAAGTCCTGGAAGACGAAGCCGAGCGAGCGCCGGTAGGACTGGACTTGCCTGGCGGTCAGCGCGGCGAGATTGCGGCCGCCGACGATCATCTCTCCTTCGGTCGGCACGTCCTGTCGCAGCAGCAGGCGCAGCAGCGTCGACTTGCCGGCGCCGCTCGGGCCGGTGAGGAAGACGAACTCCCCTTTGTCCACCCGCAGCGAGAGGTCGTGAAGCGCGTAGACGCCGCGGCCGTACATCCGGGAGACGTTGCGGGCTTCGATCATGCCTCGCCGATCATCCTTCCGTCAGCATCTTGCGCAGCAGGTCGTTCACGAGCGCGGGGTTGGCCTTGCCTTTGGTCGCCTTCATCACCTGGCCGACGAGGAACCCGAACGTCTGCTGCTTGCCGGCGCGGAACTCCGCGACAGGCTTCGGATGGGCATCGATCACGCCCTGGACGGCGGCCACGATCGCCTCGCGATCGTCGATGCGCGACAGCCCTTCGGTCGCCACGATCTCATCGGCGCTGCGGCCCGTCGTGTACATCGTCTCGAAGACGTCGCGCGTCACCGGGCCGCCGATGGTGCCCGCATCGATGAGACGGATCAACCCCGCGAGAGCCTGCGGCGCGAGTGGCACGTCGGTGATGGCCACGCCCGTGTCGTTCATTTTCGCGGTCAGTGCGCCCATGACCCAGTTGCTCGAGGCCTTGGCGTTCCCCGAGGCGGCCGCGGCCGCCTCGAAGTAGTCCGCCAGCTCGCGCGAGGAGGTCAGCACGCCGGCGTCGTACTCGGGCAGCGCATACTGGGTGACGAAACGCCGCCGCCGTGCGTCCGGCAGCTCCGGCAGCGTGCGGCGGACTTCCTCGATCCAGGCCGATTCGAGCGCGAGCGGCGGCAGGTCCGGCTCCGGGAAATAGCGATAGTCGTGCGCCTCTTCCTTGCCGCGCATGGTGATCGTCCGACCGGTCTCGACGTCCCAGAGCCGCGTCTCGTGATCCACCGTGCCGCCGCCGGCCAGCACGTCGATCTGCCGGGCGATCTCGTACTCGAGCGCGCGCTGCACGTGGCGGAACGAGTTCAGGTTCTTGAGCTCCGTCTTGACGCCGAGCGTGGTCGCGCCGATCGGCCGCACCGAGACGTTGGCGTCGCAGCGCAGGCTGCCCTCCTCCATGTTGCCGTCGTTCACGCCGATGGCGACGAGGATGGCCCGCAGCCGCGCGAAGAATTCCGCGGCATCGGCCGCCGAACGCAAGTCCGGGTCGGTGACGATCTCGATGAGCGGCACGCCGCTGCGGTTGAAGTCGAGGAACGAACGCCGGTCGGAATCGCGGAACCCTTCGTGCAGCGACTTGCCGGCGTCTTCTTCCATGTGCACGCGTGTGATGCCGACGCGCCGCGTCCCGCCAGCCGCCTCGAACTCGATCCGCCCGCCCGTCGCCAGGGGCCGATCGTACTGCGAGATCTGATAACCCTTCGGGAGATCGGGATAGAAGTAGTTCTTGCGCGCGAAGATCGAGACCGGCTGCACCGTGCACCCCAGCGCGTGGGCGGCGCGGACCGCATACTCGACCGCACGCTGGTTGAGCACCGGAAGCGCCCCCGGCAGCCCGAGACACACCGGGCACACATGCGTATTCGGTTCGCCGCCGAACGCCGTGCTGCACCCGCAGAAAATCTTGCTCGCGGTGAGCAGCTGACAATGAATCTCGAGGCCGATGACCGGCTCAAACGAAGCAGACACAGGCAGAAGACAGGATGGTACTGAAGAAATGCCAGGAATGCCAGGAATGCGCAGGAATGCCAGG
>JBOGIX010000007.1:0-5786 GCA_050744685.1 Vicinamibacterales bacterium
CTCCAGGGACTGCTGAAGTACCTCTGAGCGCCGTCGCTCTGCTCAAAGACTGCGATTCAGAAACCGGCAGAGCGTCAGCCCATCGATCCACTTGAACGGCGTCACGCCCGTGCTGTAGTGGCCGCACGGCAGCACGTGCAGATCGTGCGCGATCTCCAGGCGGCGGAACTCGTTCACGAGCAACTTCGAGAGATGGACCGGAAACGTCAGGTCGTAACGTGCGTACACCAGCAGCAGGCGTTTGTCGCGCACGCGTTCGAGATACGGGAATGGCGAGATGGGCAGCCACAGCCGCCGCAGCTGTTCGAGCTCGATGTGTCCCTCGAGGCCGTGCCGCACGTGCGTGGTGGACAACCCCTCCCACACGACGTCGGCGAAGTACGGCGAGATGTGATTGAGCGCGGCCGCTTTCAGCAGCGGCTCGTGCGCCGCGGCCAGCATCGCCTGGCACGATCCGAGGCTCGTCCCGACGATGCCGAGCGACTCGTATCCGCGCCGGGCGAGCCAGGCCGTGGCGCGGCGTGCGTCGAGCACCGCCTGGCGGCACACCTGCGCGGTGCGTCCGATGTTCGCGCTGACGATGTAATCGGCGCGGCGGAGCTCGGACGGCATCCGCTCCTCATGGTAGGGCAGGCTCAGGCGGAGCGCCGTGATCCCGAACCGGTTCAGCAGGTGGCACAGTCCGACATGCCCACCCGCATCGGCGTTCCACTGCGGGAGCACGACCACGGCCCGCCGCCGCCCCTTCGGTGTGTCGCACGGAAAGAACCGGCCGCGCGCGACGTTGTTCTCCGGATGCGGGGTGTGAACCGCGCTCGGGAACGTCAGCCGATCGCCCTGCAGCTCGTAGTCGCCGCACGGCTCGATCGCGTAGAACCGATCGCTCTCGGCAAGCATGCGGGCGGCCCAGCGTTCGAGCCGTTCCGCCTCCGACGCGCCCGACCGCGGTGGATCGTCATGCAGCCAGTCGATGCCCCATTCGAACGGCCGGACGACGCGATCGGCCCCGGCCGCCAGCCGGCGTTCCCATTCGTGGAAGACTTTCGAAATCACTGTTGCTTTATCTCACCAGGATCAACTCCCAATTCCCGACTCCCGATTCCCAGGACGCGACGCTCGAAGCACTCGGGTGAAAGCCGCAGCTCACAGCTGGCTGGATCGACGTTCACCCAGACGTCTCGAGCGGTGCCCCCTCAGGAGTTGCCCGCCGTCGGGTGCCGAACGAATGAGCGGCACGCTATGGCGAGGCCTCGCCGAAGCGCGCTGCGATCATGGCGCGCGAAGGCGGGGAAGTTGGAAGTTGCGAGTTGAAGAGTCACACCAGAACAATCTGTTCAACTGCGGCTGCCACGTCGAGCAGCCGATCGGTGCGCCCGCGGTGTCCCACGAGCTGGATGCTGCGCGGCAGCCGGTCGGCACCGGCGCCCGCCGGCAGCGCGATGGCGGGGTGCCCGGTGATGTTGAACAACTGTGTCAGCTTCAGCATTGTCGCCCGGATCGGGGCCGTGGTGCCGCCGACGTCCACCGTCGTTGCGCCGATTGGAGGAGCCGGGATGGCGAGCGCCGGAAGCAGCAGCGCATCGAAGCGGTCGAGCGCGCGTTCGACCGACGCGATGAGCACCTCGCGCACGCGCAAGGCGCGCACGTAGTCCTCGGCCAGCAGGTAGCGTCCCATCTCCAGGCGAAGGCGGACGCCGGGCGAGTACTTGTCCGCATGATTGTTCAGATCGTTCGCGTGATATTCCGACGCCTCGGGCAGACAGATGTGCAGGTAGACGTCTGCCGTCCACTCCGCGTTGGCGATGCCGGCATCCTGGACCGTGTGGCCGGCAGCCCGCAGCCGGGCGACGCCAGAGTCGAAGATGGCGCGCACGTCCGGGTCCAGTCGATCGAAAAAATACGGACGGGGGACGCCGAAGCGGAGGCGACCACCGGCGGGCGCCACGCTCTGGACGCTGGATCCCTTCATCGCGTGAAAGAGGAGGCCCGCGTCGCCCACCGATCGCGCCATCGGGCCGACGTGATCGAGGGTCGTGCTCAGCGGCACGACGCCCTCGCACGAGATCTCGCCGTGCGTGGCTTTCAGGCCGACGATGCCGCAGGCCGCGGCTGGAATGCGGATCGAGCCGCCTGTGTCAGTACCCACCGCCCCGAAACACATCCCCCCGGCCAGCGCGGCGGCCGCCCCGCCGCTCGAGCCGCCTGCGGAGCGCGCGGGATCCAGTGGATGCCGCACGGGACCGAACGCGGTCTCATCGCTCGTCGTGCCGAAGGCAAACTCGTGCAGGTTCGTCTTGCCGATCACGATCGCGCCACACTCCCGAAGACGCCGCACGACCGGCGCGTCTGCCGCGGGGTGGCGTGGCGGCACTCGCGATCCCGAGGTTGTCGGCGTACCTTCGACGTCCACGAGATCCTTGACGGTGACCGGGACGCCGTGCAGGGGCCCGAGCACGCGTCCGCCGGCGATGTCGCGCGCGGCCTGGGCCGCCTCCTGCAGCGCGCGTTCTCGCATGACGGTAATGAACGCGTTACCTTCCGCCTTCGCGGCGATCTGTGCGAGGCAAGACTCGATCAGGTCGACGGGCGAAAGCGCGCGGGCGCGAATCAGCGCCGCCACTTCCGGGATGCTGCGGAGATCCATGGCGGAAATCATTTGTCGGGATCGGCTGGCGGTGAGGCGGCTGCCGCCTCATCGCGACGCCGGTCCTCGTCCGCCTTGCGGAGCGCGGCCGTGGAACGGGCCAACGTTTCGAGCAGCGGCGCGAGCTCAGGCAGCCCGCGGCGCCTGGCGTCGGCGAGGGCGGCGGCTAACCAGGAATCGATGTCCATGTTCTCAGCTTCCAGCTTCCAGCTTCCAGCTCCCCGCTTCTAGCTCCCCGTTTCTAGCTCGAGGCGGGAAGTCGATTCAGAACTTCGCGGCTTACGCTTCTGCCAAGATGCCCGTTCCCAGCTCCCGCGCGACGGATCCGGGTCGCGACTTTGGCTGGCAGCGGGAAGCTGGCAGCGGGAAGCTGATTAGAACGTCAACGTCCCCCTCAACGTGACCGGCACTGTGAGGAACTTGTGCTCGATCGGCTCGTCGAGCGTGTTCCACGCGAACTTGACCGCGAGCTCCACGCCGATTGGGCCGACGCCCAGACCGCCGCCGCCTTCGGCGAAGACGCGGCGTCCGTCGCCGAGGTCGCTGGTGATCCGTCCGGCGCCGCCGACGAAGAACGCGTGGCTGCCCAGGCCCCAGCCGGGAGAGCGGTCCGCCACGATCACGCCGACCGCGCCGTCGAGGGCGCGGGCGCCGGTGAGCTCGTACGGATTGACCGGAGCGGGCCCGTCGAACGTCATCGTGACGCGCGGGAGGTGCTCGATGCTGCCGCGGATCATCAACGCCGGGCCGTTGTTCATGCCGAGCGGATACAGGCTGACCGATCCGCCCCGCTGCCGCCGTCCGAACTCCACGACATCGATCGAGGTCGCGCCGTCGCGGGTGCGGTACTCGTACTGCTCGCGCTGCGTGCTGGCCACCTCCTTCCCCAGCAGATCGCCGAGTGGATGATCGGCGAAGTGCAGCGGTTGCGCGTAAAGCCAGTCGGTGCTGACGCTGATGAAATGCCGGCGCGCCTGGCGCGGTTCGTAGCCCTGCGCGGTCGCCGTCGAAGCGACCGCGAGCAAGGCGATTGCGAGAAAACAGATGCGGGAGCCCACGTGACAGGGTAACGTACCGGAGTGGATCACCGCATCCTGGCCGCAGTGATGCCAGCGCCCCGCCAGCCGATCGAACTCCGCGAATTTCCACGCCCCGATCTTCCGCCAGGCGGCGCGCTCCTCCGCACGGCGCGCGCGGAAGTCTGCGGCACGGACGTGCACTTGTGGCACGGCCGCCTGACCGGCGTGCCGTATCCAATCATTCCGGGGCATGTCGCGGCCGGCACACTCGAGGCCGTGCGCGGGCCGCTGGCAGCCATGGACGGCACGGCGCTGCACGAGGGGGACCGCGTCGTCTTCTTCGACGTGCATCGCACGTGCGGCCGTTGTCGTGCGTGTACGGTTCACCGCACGCCGACGCGCTGTGCGGCGAGGCGTGTGTATGGCATCACCGATTCGGCAACGGAGGGGCTGTTCGGCGGCTGGGCGCAGGCGATCTATCTGGAGCCGGGCGTCGCCATTGCCCGATTGCCCGACGATGTCTCGTTCGACGACTACATCGGCGGCGGGTGCGGGCTTCTGACGGCCGTGCACATCCTCGAGCGCGCGGCCCTTCGTCCGGGCGACACGGTGCTGATTCAGGGAACCGGCGCCGTCGGGCTCAGTGCCATCGCACTCGCGCGGCTTGGCGGCGCCTCCGCGGTCTACGCGATTGGCGCCCCGGCGGGCCGCCTCGCTTTTGCCCGGCGCATGGGCGCCGATCATGTCTACGATCTCGAGCGGTCGACCACGGCCGAGCGCGCTGACGATCTCCGCTCGCGGACGTACGGCGAAGGCGCCGACGTCGTGATCGAAGCCGCGGGCTCGCCGCGTGCGTTCGAAGAAGGACTGTCGCTCGTTCGCGACGGCGGCCGCTATGTAATCGCCGGCCACTACACTGACGGAGGGCCGTCGACGATCAACGTGCATCACGACATCAACCGCAAGCACCTCGAGATCCGCGGTTGCTGGGGCAGCGAACCAGGCCACTTCGTCCGCGCGCTCGCCCTGCTCGCGCGCCATTCCGCGACGGTGCCCTGGCGTGAGATCGGCGAACGAACCTATCCGCTCGCCGCCGTGCAGGATGCGCTGGCCGATGCCGAGGCGATGCGCATCACCAAGGCGGTCGTCGATCCCTGGCTGGAGCCCCGTCCATGAGACACACGAAGATCATCGCCACGGTCGGTCCTGCGAGCAGCGCGCCCGACGTGCTCCGCCAGCTGCTGCTCGCCGGCGTCGACGTGTTCCGCCTCAACTTCTCGCACGGGAATCACGACTCGCACGGCAGGACCTACCGCGCCATCCGCGAGGCGGCCTCCTCGATGGGGCGCGTCGTCGGCATCATGCAGGACCTGAGCGGCCCGAAGATCCGTACCGGTCCGACTGAGGGTGGCGAGCCCATCGCTCTCGAAATAGGCGACACGCTGCGCATCGGCGCGGGCGACCAGCCGGGGCGTCCGGGGCGGGTGTTCACGACGTACGCGCCGCTCGTCGAGTCGGCCAAGCCCGGCGACCGCCTGCTGCTCGACGATGGGCGCATCGAGCTGCGAGTGACGGAGCTGGCCGGCGGCGAAATCGTGACGACCGTGGTGAACGGCGGTCTCCTCGGTCCGAAGAAGGGCATCAACGCTCCCGGCGTGTCGCTGCCGGCGTCGGCGATTACCGCGAAGGACGAACACGACCTGCGGTTCGGCCTCGAGCTCGGCGTGGATCTCGTGGCGCTCAGCTTCGTCCAGACCGCGGGTGACGTCGAGCGCGCCATCGCCATCATGCGCGAGGCCGGCCGCATCGTCCCGGCGATTGCCAAGATCGAGCGTCCCGCAGGCGTCGAGAACCTGGACAGCGTGCTCGGCGTGGCGAACGGGATCATGGTCGCGCGCGGCGACCTCGGGCTGGAGATGCCGCTCGAACAAGTGCCGCGCGTCCAGAAGCAGGTCATCCAGCGCAGCCGTGCGGCGGGCGTGCCGGTGATCCTGGCCACGCAGGTGCTCGAGTCGATGCGCGTGGAGCCGAGGCCGACGCGCGCCGAGGTCAGCGACGCCGCCAAGGCGGTGGACGAGGGAGCAGACGCGATCATGCTCGCGGGTGAAACCGCGGCCGGCGCC
>JBOGIX010000008.1:0-1714 GCA_050744685.1 Vicinamibacterales bacterium
CTTGTGTTCCCGGGCGACTCGGCCTGTCACGCCGCGCGAAGCGCGGCGCCTCCAGCGCTCTTGCGTCGCGCGCCTCGTGCTTTGCAGCGTCGTGTCGTCGCATCGTCGCGTCGTCGTGCCAACGGGCCGACAGGCCCGCGTTGGCGCGACTCAGCGCGACAATGATCGCAGCTCCTTCATTTTCCTTTGCCTTCGTGTCTTCGTGCCTTCGCCTCATCGTGTTGCGCGAAGCGCAAATTCGTCGGCACGTTTCTCCGGCGATACGCGAGCGAGCTCAGAACGTCCAGTACGTCAGGGTCTCCGCGTCCTTGATCAGTACTCCGCGTCCGGCAGGGACGGGATGGGCCCAGACCGGGGACTCGGCCACGGTGTAGCGCTTGATGACATCGAACTTCGCCGGATCGCGCCGCGCGACGACGAGCTCCCCTTCCGTCGTCGATGCGAGCAGCAGGTTCGCCGCGGTGACGAGTGCCGCGTTCTCGGCCTCCCGCCCTCTCGTCGTCCAGAGCGTCTTTCCGGTCTTCGCATCGACACAGAAGAACTGCCCCTTGTTCCGATGCGTGAATCCGAAGATATAGCCATCGGCGAGGACCGGTGAGCTCATGAACATCGGCACGCTGTCGTTCTGCCACACGGGCTGCGGCAGCCACGTGTCGCCCTTCAGGACGATGCGCACGGCAGTGAGCGGCTTCTCGATGCCGGTATAGATCACGGTATCGCCCGAGATGACCGGCGTCACGATGTTCTGGTTGTACTCGGTCGTCAACGGGATGCGCCAGAGAAGGCGTCCCGTCGATGCCTCGAGTCCGATGACGAACGACCGGGACTGCGTGACGATCTGCCGCGTTCCTGCGATCGTGCCAGCTACCGGCGACGCGTAGCCGGGGCCGTCGCCCTTCCACGTCCATTTCGGCTCGCCGCTCGCCACGTCGAGCGCCATCAGGGCACCGGTCTTGCTGCCGCCGACGTGCACCACCAGCATGCCTGCCTCGACCAGCGGCGACATGGCGGTGCCGAAGTCGGGCGACGCCGCATCGAACTCGCGGGCGTGGTGTTTCTGCCAGACGCGCTTGCCGCTTGCCGTGTCGAATGCGGAGATGACGCCGTCGATGCCCAGCGTGAACAATCGATCGCCAGCCACGACCGGGGTCGATTTCGGGCCCTTGCCGTGCGCGCGGGCGGCGTAATTCATTTCGTACGGCGCGTCGTAGCGCTGCCGCCACACCTCGCGTCCCGACTTCAGATCGAACGCCGTTGCGGCCTCCTGCTCTCCGGCGCGTGTATGCACGAAGACGCGGCCGTTGGCCACAACCGGCGAGGAATGCCCTTCACCAACGGTGACCTGCCAGGCCTTGGTGGGCCGATCCGGCCATTTCGCCGGCGGTGCGAACGCGGGCGCCGCGCCCGAGCGCGAGGGGCCGCGCCATTGACTCCAGTCCTGCGCCACGATGGTGACCGTGGCGGCGGCCGCCATTGCCAGCGCGCCGCACCAGCGCATTACTCGAGAAACGGCCGGACGAGCGCGTTCCATAGGTCGTACCCTTTCGCCGAGAGATGAAGCCCGTCGTCCACGAACAGATCCTTGCGAGGCCGCTCGTTCCAGCCGAGCATCGGATCGTCGACGTCGATGAAGGCCAGCCGGTCGTCGGTCGCGGCGACCGCACGAATGAGCGCGTTCGCCTCACGCACCTTGGCGATGAGCGCCCAGCGCTGG
>JBOGIX010000009.1:0-3362 GCA_050744685.1 Vicinamibacterales bacterium
CGGACTTCACGTCGCCGGCGGTTTCCGCCATGACGATCGAGACGGATCCTTTCGGGCCCATCACGTCCTTCACGAAGAACGCGGTCTCGCTCATCATCGGTCCCCACCCGGCCTCGTACCACCCGACCGAACCATCGTCGAAGGCCACCTGCAGCATGCCGTAGTTGTAGACCGGGACCTCGTTGGTGAGCCGCGCGCCCAGCGCGTGGACGCGGGTCGGCTTTGCCGGCGTCATCTGGCACATGATGTCCACGTAGTGCACGCCGCAGTCGACGATGGGCGGGAACGATTCCATCAGCCGCTTGTGCCATTCCCATGTCTCGCCGTTCGACTGCTGGTTCAGGTTCATGCGAAACACGAGCGGTGTGCCCAGCTGCCGCGCGATCTCGACGAACTTGATCCACGACGGATGCTGGCGAAGGATGTAGCCGACCACCAGCTTGCGCCGTGTGCGCCTCGCCGTGTCGATCACCTGCTGCGCGCTCTCCACGGTCAGCGCGACTGGCTTCTCGACGAACACGTGCGCGCCCGCTTCCATCGCCTTGATGGCGTATTCGGCGTGCGTGTCGGGCATCGTGTTGACCGACACGACATCGGGCTTCGACGCGGCAAGCGCCTCGTCGAAGTCCGCGTACCGTTTTGCCCCGGCGAGGGCGTCAGGCAGCTTCTTGTCGGCAATATGGCGCGTGCACGCGGCCACCACTTCGAATTCGGGAATGCGCGTATACGCGAGCGCGTGCGACATCCCCATGTTTCCCAGTCCGACGACCAGTACCCGCTTTCTCGACATGTATCCTGTGCTCCCAGTGCTGTCGTTCGTTCAGAAATCTTCGAGCGTCAGTTCGCGCGCCATGACGATGTTCCCGGCGGTGAGCCCGCAGTCGACGGGCAGCACGACGCCGGTGATCGCGGACGCGGCCTCCGAGGCCAGAAAGGCCACCGCTCGCATCACTTCGATCGGCTCGACGATACGGCCGAGCGGATACCAGCGCTGGAGTTGCGTGAGCACGTCCGGATTGCGCGAGATGCGCTCGTCCCAGATCGGCGTCCGCACGGTGCCCGGACAGACGATGTTGGCCCGGATGTTATACCGGCCGTACTCGAGCGCAATCGCGCGGGTGAGGCTGATGAGACCGGCCTTCCCGGCGCTGTATGCCGCATCGCCAAGCGCGCTCAGTCCGTTGACCGAGCCGATGTTGACGATGGCGCCCGCCAGCCGCGCCTGCATGGCGGGCAGCACCTCGTAACAGCAATTGTACGCGCCATTGAGATTGACGTTCACATCCGCCTGGAATCCGTCCGGCGTGGTGCGCTCGAGGCTGGGATTGCGGGTGACGCCCGCGTTGTTGATCAGGATGTCCACTGCCCCGAGCGTGGCGGTCAGGCCGGCGAAGGCCGCTTGCACTTCAGTGGTCTGGCCAATATCGGCAACTGCCGCTTCGATCCGCGCGCCCTCGTATCGGAGCTCACCGGCCATCGCCGCGACCGCCTGGTTCCGATCGATTGCCGCCACCGCCGCCCCTTGTTCGAGGAAGTGCCGACAGAGGTGTCGGCCGATGCCGCCCGCGGCGCCGGTGACGGCCACGACCTTGTTGCGGAACTCCATCACGTCAGCCTTTCAAGACGGCGAGCGCCTCGGGAATCCAGGCCAGGTTCCGGCGGCACAGGTGACCGTAGTTGTAGAAGGCGATGTCCGAGACCTGCGCGCCGCGCAGCGCGGCAACGGCGGCGGCCAGATCCGCCGGGGTCCGGAGATCAGGATAGCCCGGGCGCAGGATCCCGCGCAGGTTCGCCGCCGCGCCGAGCCGTCGTCGCACATCCATTGCGTCCGCGCGGACGCGATCGGGTGTGGATTCGTAGAAGCACGCTTCGATGATGCCCGCGGCTGCGGCAAGGGCCTCGAGATCGCTGCCTTCGTACCAGGCGCCGGCGGTTGGGCGTGCCACGGACGGAATCACCGAGACGGTGGCATCCGGCCGGACGGCGGAGCGGATCGCGCCCACCAGCGAGGTCACGACGTCACAACGCCAGCGCAGGAACTTCGACAGCTCTCCGCCCGCCGCCACGTCGGCGAGCCAGAACGCGTCGGCCATGTCCGGCGGGACCTGCGTATCGCCCGTGAGACACCCTTCGATGTCGTCGCGCACGCGAGCCCTGACACGCATCGCGTCGATCCCCGCCGTCTCCGCCTCGCGGACGCAATGCGCGCAGAAGCACAGCCCGAGCTGGCGCTCGAGCCACGGGTCCGGCGGCAGCATCGCGAACTCGTGGTGGTAACCGTGGTTATACGGCAGGAATCCCGGCGTTTCGAGACAGATGCCGTCCACCGGATAGTTCTCGGTGATGTCCGTGCACAGCGCAACCGCGTAGGCGCGCGCCTCCGGCGCGGAAGGGCACAGGCTGTAGACGTAGCGGTCGCCGAACGCGTTCTGCACCGCCGCCTCAGGGTGATGCGCGCCAAGCCGCGAGTTGTGCAGCAGCACCATCCACGCGTGCACCGCCACGCGGCCGTCGCTGGTGAGCTCGCGGACGACGTCGTGTTCGCGAACGAGGGTGTTGAGAGCCGGCTTCAGAGTGCCATAGCGTGCCGGGTCGGGGTTGAAGTAGACGGTACCGTCTTCGGGAAAGTAGACCTTGCCGCTGCGGCCGTGCGGCCGGAGGAACTTGCCAGCGTGATAACTCGCGGCGACGGTGACTGTGTCGAGGCCGAGCGCCTCGATCCCGTCAATCGCCGCGGACACGCCCTCGTCCGCGAGGTCCCACGCGTAGGTGTAGATTGACCGGTAGGTCATTTCTCCCTTGTCAGCAGCTCGCTGTTCGCGAATAGCGCTCGCGAACCTGCGAACAGTGAACGCGCCGCGAAGGCGGCGCGCTGCGGACGTCGAACCTGCGAACCCGCGAGCGCCGAGCCGCGGGCACATGTTATCGCGCGCTCGAAGAATCGACGCCACGCGCTCAATCCGATGTAGCATCTCGTCCGCATACCTGGAAACACGGCTTACGGAAAGGTCGTCGCATCATGGTTCGAGCAGGCATGTCCGCGCTCGTGTGTGTGGGTGTTCTCGCGTTGGGCGGCCACGCGTGGGCGGGTCAGGCGGCGACGGGAGCTGGCGGGCACTGGGTGGGATCGATCCAGACACCCGGCCCGGAGCTGGCGGTGGAAGTGGACCTCGTCGCGAAGGCCGCCGATGCCTACCAGGGCGCGATCTCGATCCCCGCGCAGAACGCCAAGGGCATCCCGCTGAACCAGATCACCGTGAAAGGGACCGCCGTCGGGTTCTCCATTCGTGGCGTGCCTGGAGAGCCCCGGTTCACCGGCACGCTGTCGAGCGACGGCAAGACGATCACCGGCGATTTCATGC
>JBOGIX010000010.1:0-3889 GCA_050744685.1 Vicinamibacterales bacterium
GCTGCGGAACAGCCGGATCCAGGTGCGCAAGGAGCTGAACGCCTCGGTGCCGATCGTCGAGGCGATCGAGTACAAGCTGCAGCAGGTGTTCCTCAACTTGTTCTTGAACGCGCGGGACGCCATGCCACGCGGCGGCTGGCTGACGATCGCTACCTCGACCGGACCTGACGGCGCTATCGTCGAGGTGTCGGACACGGGATCCGGCATCCCGGCCGATCACCTCGCGCGCATCTACGATCCGTTCTTCACGACCAAGGACATCGGCAAGGGGACCGGCCTCGGGCTCTCGATCACCTACGGCATCGTCCGCGAACATGCTGGTACGATTGCCTGTGAGAGCATGGTCGGGCAGGGCACGCGGTTCACGCTGACCCTGCCGCTCGCAGCGCGGGAACTGCGTCGTGATGCTGGCCGCTCGTAACCCGGTCCGGCACGCGGCGGCGCACGTGGATGCTATGAATCGCAACGGCAGCATACTGGTCATCGACGACGAGGAGATCATGCGCGAGATCCTCGAGACGCTGCTGACGCGCGAGGGCTACCAGGTACGCCTCGCCGCGAACGCCGCCGAGGGCCTGGATCTCGTGCGGACGATGCCGTTCGACGCGGCGATCGTCGACATGATGATGCCCGGCATGGACGGCATCTCGGCGCTCGACGAGCTCAAGAAAATAGACGACGACCTGCCGGTGCTGATGATCACGGCGTTCGCGTCGGTCGAGAACGCCATTTCGGCGATGAAGCGCGGCGCCTTCGATTACATCACCAAGCCGTTCAAGAACGAGGAAGTGCTCGTCGTGCTGCGCAATGCCCTGGCGCAGCGTCGGCTCGTGGCCGAGAACAAGGCACTCCGCCAGAACCTGCAGGCGCACCAGAACCGGTTCGGCGAGATCATCGGCCGGAGCCCGCGGATGAAGCAGGTGTTCGACCTGATCATCCAGGCGGCCCCGTCGCGGACGACGATCCTGATCAACGGCGAGAGCGGCACGGGCAAGGAGCTCGTGGCCCGCGCGCTGCACCAGAACTCGTCGCGGTCGGATCGGGCGTTCATCACCGTCAACTCGGGCAACCTGCCCCCCGATCTGCTGGAGTCGAACCTCTTCGGCCACGTCAAGGGGGCGTTCACGGGCGCCGTCTACCCGAAGAAGGGGCTCTTCGAGCTGGCCGACAAGGGAACGATCTTTTTCGACGAGATCGGCAACATCCCGCTCGAGACGCAGGCGAAGCTGCTGCGCGTGATCCAGGAGCGGGAGTTCATGCGCCTCGGCGGGGTCGAGACGATCAAGGTCGACGTGCGCATCATCGCCGCGACCAACGTCGACCTGCGCCGGCTGACGGACGAAGGGCGGTTCCGCGAGGACCTCTACTACCGCCTGCACGTCATCACCGTGAACCTGCCGGCCCTGCGCGAGCGGAAGGACGACATTCCGCTCCTCGTGCAGCACTTCTTCGACAAGTACGGGCGCGAAAACAACAAGCCGAACATGGAGCTGACGCCCGAGGCCCTCGACCTGCTGCTCGAGTACGACTGGCCGGGCAACGTGCGCGAGCTCGAGAACGTCATCGAGCGCGCCGCCGTGCTGTCGTCGGGCTCGCGCATCGACGTCGACCTGGTCCCCGATCACGTGCGCAGCAGCCGCCGCTTCCAGATGCCGCAGGTCGCCATTCCGCCCGAGGGCATCTCGTTCCGCGAGGTGATCACCGACTTCGAGAAGCGGCTGATCGAGTCGACGCTCGAAGCCGCGGGCGGCGTGCAGAAACGCGCCGCCGAGCTGCTGCACATCAAGCCGACGACACTGAACGAGATGATCAAGCGCCACGACATCCGTCCACGCCGGAAGCGCGGCGGCGCCCTGAGCACGGCGCGGCCCGATACCGACGATCAGGAGCCGGCAGACGACGAGATGGAAGAGATCACCAAGTAATCGTCGTCTGATCGTCGTCAATTTCCAACTTCCAACTCCCAACCTTCCAAGGCGCGAGCTTCGAACCAGCTCGGTGACAGGCGAGCCAGCCAGCTGTACGCATCGGCTGTCGCCCCGCTGCCTCGAGCCACCCGCTTTGGGAGTTGGAAGTTGGAGGTTGGGAGTTGACCGATGGCCTACCGTTTCGCCCCCTGTCTCAGCCTCGCAAACATCTTTTCGTACTTGGCGAGAATCACGTCCCAGCGGTAGTGCTGTCGAATGTAGTGCCGGCCGTTGCGCCCCATCGCCGCGCGAAGGCGGTGGTCGGCGACGAGCAGCGACAAGCACTCGGTGAACTCGTCGCGATCCGCATAATAGAGCCCCGCGTTGCTGCGGTGGCAGTGCTCGACCAGCACCTCGCTGCGGGCGTTGGCCAGGATCGGCGTGCCCACCGCGAACGACTCGAGCGCCAGGAGCGAGAGGCTTTCGTACGGTGACGGGACGACGACGACCGTTGCGGCTTCGAGCGCCTGGAGGCGCTCCTGATCGGAGAGCCGCCCGGCGAAGCGGATGAACGGCTCCTCGGGAAGCGGCATCAGCTTGACGCCCATCAGCACTAGCGAGGCGTCCCCGCCGTTCTGCACGTAGGTGCTGAAGTACTCGATCAGCTCCTCGCAGCCTTTGCCCGGGTCGATGCGGCCGCCGTACAGCGCGACGGGACCGTGCAGGCGATGGCGTCGCAGGAAGACGCTGCCCCTGTGCGCGAGGTGCGGCCGGAAGCTCGGCGACGACTCGTCTGGACGGCCCTCGTCATCGGACGGCTCCGCGCCTCCTGGCGCGTCGTCCGCGCGATCGGTGCGCTGGCGCTCGCGCGGGGACTGGTGCGGCTGCGCCTGGGGCAGGTCCACGCCGCAGCCGATCGTCTCTTCCTCGACGGCGCGGATGGAGAAGTGGGTGGTGATGAAGCGGCGCTCGACGTCGGTGTTGTAGGCCATCCCCGCCGGCAGGCTGAACAGGTCCTTGTAGATCTCCAGATGGATCGCGGGCTCGTCGTGCGCGGTGGGTACGAGGATGGTCTTGTGCGGCGCGATGCGCGTGCCGAGCACCGTCGGCGCATAGAGATAGGTAAAGAAGATCAGGACGTCGTACTGGTGCTGGTTGCGCTCGACATAGTCCAGCAGCGCCGGGCACCACGGCCCCTGCTGCCGCAGCCACTCCATCTCATCGTCGCGGGTGTGGGCGTTGTTGAAGATCCATTCCGAGTAGCGGTTGAACGCGTGGATGTCGCGCGTCTGGGAGTTGCCAAAGCGGCGGACGGTGACACCGCGCACCCGATCCGACCCTTCCGGGTACTCGTTCTTCCAGGTGATGTAATCGGCGGCGCAGGTGGTCAGCACTTCGACCTGGTGCCGCGGCGCGAGGCGCTCGGCGATCAGCCGGCAGTGGTATTCGGATCCGCCGAGGATCTCGGCGCCGTAGCGCTGGACGACGAAGGCAATTTTCATTTTTTCGGCACCGAACAGCGAACAGCGGCTCTACGCTCCGAGCGAGGCGAGCACCTCTCCGAGTCGTGCTTCGATGCGCGCGGGCGCGAAATCCTGCAGGCGCCTCCGCTGCCCCTCGAGCACGCGCCCGCGCACTGGTCGATCGTATACGAGCGTGCCGAGCATCTCGGCCGCGAACTCGAGATCCTTGGGCGCGAACAGCACGCCGGCGCCCCCCAGCGTTTCCGGCACGGCGCCGGCCGCGTAGGCGAGCACCGGCACGTCGGCGGCCATGGCCTCGACGAGCGGCACGCAGAACCCTTCGTGCTCGCTCAACGAGACGTACGCGTCCGCCCACCGATAGAACGCGCCCAAATCTTCGTTGGGAACCGGTCCGGTGAACCAGAAGCGATCGGGGAGCATCTCGAACTCGGTGATGAGCGCCTGGACCTGCGCAAAGTAGCTCGGGACGGCGTCGTACCGGCCGACGAAGATGAAGCG
>JBOGIX010000011.1:0-3823 GCA_050744685.1 Vicinamibacterales bacterium
GCTCGAGCTCGAGCGCGAGATCGGGTATCGGCACTACGGCGGAAAGCACCACGAGTCGATCTACACGCGTTTCTTCCAGTCCTACATCCTGCCCGTCAAGTTCGGCATCGACAAGCGGAAGGCGCACCTGTCGTCGCTCATCCTGTCGGGGCAGACCACGCGCGCCCAGGCGCTGCACGAGCTGGAGGCGCCGATCGCGGATCCGAAGCTGGTCGAATCGGATCTCGCCTACGTCGTCAAGAAGTTCGGGGTGAACGAGGCCGAGTTCGCCCGCATCATGGCCCTGCCGACCAGGTCGTACCGGGACTACCCGAACGAGTTCGGCTCCTACGAGCGTGTGCGGTCGTTGATCAGACTCGGGCAGCGCTACGGATTGCTGCCGCAGCAAGTCGGGATGTAGCCTGGCGTTTGCCGCATTCGCCGCGTTCACCTGCAGTCGATGCCACGATCGGTCCTGCGCGTCCTCTATATCAGCCATACCGCGGGGCGCGGCGGCAGCGGGGGCAGCCTGCGCTATCTCATCGAGAACCTGCCCGCGGGCGCTGTCGAGGCAACGGTCCTCGCGCCGGAGGGGCCGCTGCTCGAGCGGTTCCGGGCCGCCGGCGTCGGCATCATCGTGATCCCTGCGATCTCGATGTTTCAGAGCATCTACGGTGTTCCGCTGCGTGGTCTCCGCACGCTGGAAGTGCTGCGAACGATCTGGTTCATGCGCTACGGCGGGCGGATTCGCCGCGCCATCCGCGAGGTCAGACCGGACATCGTGCACCTGAACGAGCGGGGGATGCTGCACGCGGCCCGGATCGCTCACCGCGAGGGTGTGCCCGTCGTGGCGCACGCGAGGAGCATGATGGATCGGCGTACGCGATGGGCGAAGACCATCACCGATTACGCGCTCAATCACTACACCGCGCTCGTCATCCCCATCGACGAGAGCGTGAGCTGGTCGTTCCGGGACGTCCTCCGCCGAAAGGTGGTCTACAATCCGCTGAATCTTTGCGCAGGCGATGCCCTGCCTGCGGTGACGGATGCGGCTCGCACAGCCGACGGCAGGGTTCGCGTGACCTTCCTCGCCGGATTGCTGCGCTACAAAGGCGTCTGGGACCTGCTCGAGGCCGCACGCCGGCTTCGCGATCGAAGCGACATCGTGTTTCTTGTCGCCGGTGCGAACAGCCGTCCGCCTGAGTTCTTCAGATCGCCGCTCGGGCGTGTGGCCCAGGCCATGGGCCTCGCGCGTGATGTCGAGCGCGACATACGCGAGTGGGTGCGCCGCCACACCCTGACGAATGTGGAACTGCTGGGACACGTGGAAGGCACGTCAGGGCTCCTCGCGTCTTCCGACGTGCTCGTTTTCCCCAGTCATCTCAACGGACCGGGGCGCAGCGTGTTCGAGGCCGGCATCTACGGCATTCCTTCGATCGTCGCGCTGGACGACCGGATCGAGGACGTGGTCCAGGACGGGACCACCGGGTTGATTGTGCCCGCCAGAGATCCGTCGGCGCTCGCCGACGCGATCGCCCGGCTCGCGGACGACCCGATTCTGCGGCGCCGCCTGGGAGAGGTGGCACGGCGCAAGTACGCGGTCCAGTTCGATCCGCGGCGTATTGGCCTCGAGATGCTCGACACCTACCGTGCCGTGCTCGCCGAGTCGCGCGTGCCTGGCGCTGCCTCGCATCTCGAACCGGCCTGACCTGGCGCGGCGCACGCAACAGGCAGCCGATTTGTCTGATCGCCCCACCTCGCGAAGCGCTGGCGCGCCAGCTATCCACGCAGCAGGAACCGTAGCATGCTCGCCGCGTGATGACGGGCAAGACGCGGATTGCGGCGGCTTCCGCGCCGCGCGTCGTGGACGACTGCGGCATGCGGCACGTATGCGACGCGCCGTCCGACGCGCCGGACGCGTCGGCAGATGTCGGCATCCTCGTAATACAGGAAGTACGCCTCGTCGAACCCGCCCACCAGGCGATAGGCATCGGATCGAAACAGCAGGAACATGCCGGCCAGCCAGTCGACGTCGATCACGGCGCCGTCGGGCGGATAATCGAGCGCGTGCGTGCGGCGGAACAGCTTGCCGGCGAGTGCCCGCATCGTGGGAAAGCGCCGCGCATTGTCCTCGATGTCCCCGTGCAGGTTGCGGACCAGTGGACCGGCAACGCCGGCTGACGGATCGCGCAACGCCTCCACCAACGCGGGAAAAGGATCCGACGTGAGGCGGATGTCGGGATTCGCGACGCAGTAGAACGGCGTGGAGCAGCGCGCAAACGCGGTGTTATGGTTCGCGCCGAAGCCCTTCCGGCCGTTGTTCGCGACGACATCGACGGGATAGGAACGCCGTGCCTGCAACGGCGCGGTGTCCGGCACGTTTTCGGTTACGACAACGACGACTCGTTCCCGGCAGTGCTGCTCGAGGTCGTCGAGGAGCTGATTGGTGAGGGTGTTCTGCGCGTGGCTGACGACCGATAGCGTGATCTCGGGACTGCCCATGGGTCGGGCTATTATCCGTGATTCGGCCCGTGGTCCTCTTACGGGCGGGCGCGTCGATCTTCTTCCCGGCGTGGCCGACAGCGTTCGACACGAATGACGCGGGACACGTTGCCAGTCGAGCTCGGTGCGCATCGGCTGTGCCGCTGCACGAGACGTCTCCCCGTCTGGGCACGGCACCGCCTTCCTGGAGCACGTTCGCATTGAAAATCCGCAGATGCATTCCTTCCCCGCATTCTTCTCGGGAATACACGCGTATTACCGCATTCACCGGCCATTGGCTCCCTGCAGGCGCCGGTCGCCAGCTCTCGCGGGCGGCGGCCACCCTGGTGCTGTTTGCGCTGACCGCCGTCACCTCGCATGCCCAGATCGCTCCATCGCCGGAACCGTTCGTGGTCGGACAGGGCACGTTCGGCGGCGGCGGAGGATGGCTTGCCTACCGCGGGGATCGTCCTGACTTCGAGCCGCGCACATGGCGGCAGCTGCCGTGGCCGGCGTACAACGTGACCGGCGGCGCCGTGCATCCGGCGATGGGTGATGTCGACGGGGACGGGCGCGACGAGATCGTGCTCGGCGTCGATACGGGCGGCGGCGGGTGGATGGCCGTGCTGGACGATCGCGAGCACGACAATGCGCTGTTGGCGTGGCTTCAGGTGCCGTTTCCCACCTACAACGCGACGAACGGGGCGGTCTTCCCGGCGGTCGGCGACCTCGACGGCGACGGCCGCGCCGAGATCGTCGCCGGCCTGGGACGCGCCGGAGGAGGCCGGTTTGCGATCTTCGACGACGCAGCTACCGGTTTCAGCTTCTTGCGGTCGCAGCAGGTGCAGTGGCCGGTTTACACGGAGGGAGCGGACGGCCGCACGCACGTCGCCGTTGGCGACCTCACCGGCGACGGATCCTCGGAGATCATCGTCGGGCTCGGGCCAGGATCGGGCGGCTGGATTGAGATCTTCAAGGACGCCTCAGGCGGCTTCGGCCACCATGGCTGGCTTCAGGTCGCCTGGCCGGCATACAACGCGCTCAACGGGACCGTGTACCCAGCGGCCGGGGATCTGGATGGCGACGGGCGCGCGGAGGTCGTTGCCGGGCTCGGTGCCGGCGCCAACGGATGGGTCGAGGTCATTGACGGGCGGGCGCCGTATGGCCACCTGGCGTGGAAGCAAGTGGCGTGGACCGACTACAATGCCCGCTCCGGGGAAACGCACCCGGCAGTCGGCAACATCGACAGCGATCCAGGCGCAGAGGTCATCGTCGGCCTTGCGGAGTACAGCGGCGACGGGGGATGGTTCGCCATTCTCGACGATCTGGACGCGGGCCTCGGGCATCTCGCCTGGCGCAACCT
>JBOGIX010000012.1:0-1826 GCA_050744685.1 Vicinamibacterales bacterium
GGTCTCACCGGCGCGCGCGCGCCGGATCACCAGCCGGCCCCCATCCAGCCGATCGAGATCGAACGCGTGCATGGGCTGTCCCATCTCGAGCATCACGTAGTTGGTGACGTCGACGATGTTGTTGATCGAGCGCACGCCCGCCGCTTCGAGTCGCTGGACGAGCCAGGAGGGTGAAGGTCCGATGCTGACCTCGAACACCTGCGCGCAGTACCGCGGACAGAGGTCGGCATCGAGAAGATCGACTTCCACGGTCTCGCCCCCGTCAGGTTGGACTGTGGCCGCGGGCGGCATCTTCACCGGCGTATTCCAGATGACAGAAGCCTCGCGCGCCATGCCGACGTGGTTCAGGCAGTCGGGACGATTGGCAGTGATCTCGAAATCGATGACCGCGTGCGGGGTCGTCTCGACGCTGGCCACCTCGAACCCGCGCAGCGCGATCTCTGACGCAACCTTCTCGACGTCCGCCGGAACGAGAACGAGATCGGCCAGCCAGGCATGGACAATCTTCACGGCCGGAACTGCTCCAGGAAGCGCAGGTCGTTCTCGTAGAAGAGGCGGATGTCCTCGACGCCCCACTTCAGCAGCGCGATTCGCTCGATGCCCATGCCGAACGCGAAGCCGGTGTAGCGATCCGGATCGTACCCAATGGCCTCGAAGACGGCCGGATGGACCATGCCGCTGCCGAGCACCTCGATCCAGCCCGTCCGCTTGCACATCGCACAACCCGCGCCCTCGCACGCGGCGCAGCTGATATCGAGCTCAGCGCTTGGTTCGGTGTACGGAAAAAAGCTCGGTCGCAGCCGGAGGCCGCGCGCGGCGCCGAACAGCTCGTGAGCGAAAGCGAAAAGCGTGCCCTTGAGATCCGCGAGCGAGACATTCTCGCCGACGACGAGGCCTTCGACCTGCGTGAACATCGGCGTGTGCGTCAGGTCGAACTGGTCGCGCCGATAGACACGGCCAGGCGCGATCAGCCGCACCGGCGGGGGGTGCTTCTCCATGTACCGGATCTGCATTCCCGACGTGTGCGTGCGCAGGAGCGTGGCCGCGGTTCCAGCCAGCGAGCGAAGAGTGGACTGCAGGTAGAGGGTGTCCTGCATGTCGCGCGCGGGGTGCTCCTGCGGCATGTTGAGCGCTTCGAAGTTGTGGTAGTCGTCCTCGAGCTCGGGCCCCTCGATGATGAGGAAGCCGTAGCGGGTGAAGATCGCCTCGATACGCTCGCGAAGAAGGCTCAGGGGATGACGATGGCCGATGGCGGGCTGACGTCCGGGCAGCGTGACATCGACCGCCCCCTTCGGCGGCCTCGACTGCGCGGCCGCGTCGAGTCGCGCGGCGAGCGCGCTCTCGATGTCGACTTTCAGCGCATTGGCGAGCTGCCCGAGTCGCGGGCGCTCGGTAGCCGGTGCGGAGCCGAGGGTCTTCAGGAGGGCCGAGACGAGCCCTCCCTTGCGCGACAGGTATCTGTCGCGAATGGTACGG
This sequence comes from Vicinamibacterales bacterium, assembly GCA_050744685.1. Classification (GTDB taxonomy): domain Bacteria; phylum Acidobacteriota; class Vicinamibacteria; order Vicinamibacterales; family 2-12-FULL-66-21; genus JACCXG01. Next base: position 1,477 of record JBOGIX010000012.1, read on the forward strand.
AGGTCGGGCTCAGTCGCGGCGCCGGCGAGATCCTGCTCGAACTGCCGGCGGAGAGATTCGAGGGCTCGGACCGGATCCGACATCCCCTCAGGCTTGGGCTGATTTGGCTGGCGCCGGTGCGGCATCCGCGGCCGTCTTCGCAAGATGCGCGAACGCAGCCGGGCTCGAGATGGCAAGATCCGCGAGCTGCTTTCGATCGATCGGATTGCCTGCGGCCTTCAATCCGGCGATCAGCTGGCGGTAGGTGATGCCGTTCTCGCGCGCCGCCGCGTTGATGCGGACCACCCAGAGACGGCGGAAATCACGCTTCTTGCGGCGGCGGCCCACAAACGCGTACTTGAGCGCCGTAT
>JBOGIX010000013.1:0-3462 GCA_050744685.1 Vicinamibacterales bacterium
ACCAACGACCCCGCGTTCCGCGGTGCGCTGCTGGATGCCGGGCACATCGATCGGCTCAATCTGGGACCCATCCCGACGACCAGACTCAACTGGTTCCAGCCGCACGAAGGCAACATCGTCGACTTCCTGTATCGCGCGCGGGCGTTTCAGATGGCGTGATCCACCGACGTACTCACGCGTGCTCGAAGTCGCCCTACTTCGTGTCTCGGGTACGCCGGACGAGCGTGGCGATCGAGGCCACGAGCTCTCACAGTCTGACCTCGGCCTTCGTTCGAATACGCACCCGCGTACCCCAGGGATCCGCAGCGATCACTCCGTCAGCGGTGTGCTCTGCCGTATAGCCGGCAGCGCGAAGGCTCCGCCCGACCGCTGCAACATCGAGCGACGTGCGCCCCCTGGCCGATGTCGAGCGCGACTACATCAGGTCAGTCCTTCGGGCCGTCGGCGGCAATCGGACGCAGGCGGCGGCGAAGCTCGGGATCGGCACCGCCACGCTGTACCGCAAACTCAAGCAGTATGGCGGCGACGCGCACGCATGAGCCGACCGTAGCTGAAATCTTCGGCTTGCGCGCATTCGCATTCGCTATCGTCCGCACGCATGAGACCAAACCCACAGATTTCGGCCGAGATGGATGAGTATCGCGATCAGCGCTGGCGCCGTGAAGGGACGCGGCAGATCGAGACCGCGCTCGACGCGGAACGCTTCATCGAGCAAGTCGGCTTCGCCGCCTGCCTGACCGATTCTCGGCGACCAGGGCCGTCGCTCTACGTGGCGGTCTGTGGCCGACGCGACGCGGTGATGCCACGCAACGTCCAGAAAGACCCCGAGGCCTCGCTGACCTGGATGTTGAAGGACGAGATCGTGAAGCGCGGGAAGATCTACTATGCCAAACTCGCCCGCGGCAAGACCATGTTTCTCGCGCCGCGCATGATTCCGTACTTTCATGCCGTCTGGGGGGTCCGCCGATCGGAGGAGAAGCGGCGACTGAGCAGGAACGCCCAAGCGATCCTGCGCGTGCTCCGCAAGGAATGGGAGATGGGCACGGCAGACCTGCGCGATGATTCCGGCATCACAGACCGCAAGGCATTCACGAGAGGGCTGGATGAGCTCCAGGCCGCCATGATCGTGGTGCCGAGCGAGGTCTTCTATCAACCTCGGTTCACCTACATCTGGACGCTTGGCGTCGGGCGGTTTTCCGAAGGGCTGCTCCGGCGCGTGAGTCGCGAAACCGCCGTCCGCGAAATCGCCCGCTGCTTTCTGGCCGAAGCCGGAATGACGATTCCCGGCGAGCTCGCTCGCGTGACAGGCTTGTCGCGGCCAGAAGCTGGACGTGGAAACCGGGCGCTGGTGGCTGAAGGCTACGCGACCATGCCCGCCCCCGGGTTCTATCGCCTGGCGGCCTTGCCCTAGGCACGCCGACTGCCACCGCCGGCTCTGCAGGCGTGGCACGGCGCTGATCCTGGTCCTTCCAGCCCTTTACGCCGCGAGGTCTTTGATGCAAGCTGGGCGGCCATGTTCGTCATCGAACTCACCTACAAGGTCGGCCTGACTGAAATCGACCAGCACATGGGCGCGCACGTCGCCTTCTTGAAGAAGTACTACGCTTCCGGGAATTTCCTGGTGTCGGGTCGAAAGATCCCGCGAGATGGCGGGATCATCCTGGCCGTCGGCAAGAGTCGACGGCAGATCGAAACCGTCATCGAGGAAGATCCGTTCTACGAGCACGGCCTGGCCGACATTCGGATCATCGAGTTCCGAGCCAGCCAACGCGCGGAGGACATTCAGAAACGGATCGAGGGTCGCTGATCGAGAGACGAGCCGGCCCTCGAAAGACGACCGCCTGACTGCTTCCAGGTCAGCTGTGCACTCGTCCGACCGTCAACGGGTCGCCGATGAGCCCGGCCACCTGCCACGACGCTTCCGGGTTGACCCGGCGTCGTGCGCAATCAGAGGAGACCCGAACATGTCTCGATCGATTTCAACGGTTCTATTGTGGCTGTTCATCGTCAACCTCCACGCGCGCGACCTCCCCACCGAGGCGCCGCGTGTGTCGTCACACGGGGCCTGGTTATCAGAGTGGCAACCATTGAAATAGTGACACGCGACCAGGCTGATGCCGCCCCAATTCATGCGACCGGACGTGCAGCGCCGCCTTCATCGCCGGATGGACGTGGAGCCTGTGGCGTGTCAAATCGTCCGGATCCGGAACACACGCGTCCGACAGCGGACACCACGCCGCCGGTCGGCGGCGCGGGCACTTCTGAACAGCTGCGAATTCAATGCCTTACCAGTGAAGGCGGGTTGGCGCTGTCGTTGAAAGGATCGCTCCATGGTTCAGGATCTCGTCTACGCCGTGCGCAACCTCCGCCGACACCCTTTGATCGGCGCGGTTGCCGCCCTGACGCTGGGCCTCGGCATCGGAGGGGCGACCGCGGTGTTCAGCGTGGTCGACGCCGTCCTGCTGCGGCCGCTGCCCTTCGACACTCCCGATCGGCTCGTGCGGATTCACGAGGTCACGCCTGATGGCGTCCCGTTCTCGTTTTCGGCGCAGAACGTTCTCGATCTCGAGGTGGGAACCAGGGCGCTCGAGCACGTCACGGCGTTTCGCGAAATGGGGACGATGGTCCTTGCGGATGGCGGCGACCCGCAGCGTGTCGTGGCGGTGCCGGTAAGCGCGTCTCTTCCAGAGGTGCTCAAGGTCTCTCCCGCTCTCGGACGGTTCTTCAGCCCCGAGGAGGACCGACCTCAGGCGCCTGAGCGTCCGGTCGTGCTCGGCGACAGGTTGTGGCGCGGGCGCTTTGGCGCCGAGCCCTCGATCCTCGGCCGCATCGTCCGGCTCGATGGCGAGCCCTTCACCGTCGTCGGTGTGATGCCGCGCGGGCTCGACTTTCCTCGCGGCGCCGACGCGTGGATTCCGCTTCGCGCCGATCGGCGGCGCGATCGCGACGACAAGGAGCTCGCCGTGATTGGCCGGCTTGCGCCAGGCGCGTCGGTGAGCGGGCTGCGCGGCGAGCTGCGAGCGTTCGGCCGCGCGCTCTCGGATGCGCATCCGGCGTCGAACCGCGGGTGGAGTGCCGGCGCGCTGCGCTTCGACGAGTGGCTGGTCGCGCCCCGATTCAGGGACGCGGTATGGATCCTCTTCGGCGCCGTCAGCCTGCTGCTGCTGCTCGCGTGTGCCAACGTGGCGAACCTGCTCGTCGCGCACGGCGCCACGCGGCACGGCGAGATGCGCATCCGTGCTGCGCTCGGCGCCGGGCGGGCGCGGATCGCCCGCCAGCTCTTCACCGAGTCGGCGGTGCTCGGCGCTGTTGGCACGATCGCAAGTGTGCTCGTCGCGTTCTGGTCCATCGCCGCCGTGCACGCACTCGGCGACAATCGCGTGCCGCGCCTCGAAGAGGTGCGAGTCGACGCGATGGTCCTCGGGTTCGCGTGCCTCGCTGGCATGGTGAGCTGCCTCGTGT
>JBOGIX010000014.1:0-3619 GCA_050744685.1 Vicinamibacterales bacterium
GTCACGCGCAGGTAGCGGTATGTGCCGGGCGCGAACTCGATCGTCGTCTGCCGAACGCGGTCCTCGGGCAGGTCGAACAACGTGCTCTGCGCGGCGAGGACCGTCCAGCGCGCCCGGTCGCCGCTCCCCTCGAGCAGGAGCCGCTTGAGAAACGGGGGCGGCAGCCCTTCAACGGTCATCGCGCCGACGCGGCGGCCGCCGCCGAGATCGACCTCGAACCCGCTCGTCTTGCGTGTTTCCGCGATCGGGAGGATCGCGCCGTCAATCCAGCGCGCACGCCGCGATGGCGCGTCGATCAGCAAGTTCGGCACATCGCGGCCGGCGGAATCGAACTGCCGAAGGTCCCCGAGACCGTCGCGCGCCTCTGCGTCGAGTCCATCTCCCGTCACCGTCGCGAATGGCTGCGCGCCGATCAACAGGGGCACGTCGACCCGCAGCCTCTGCGCTCCGCGGCCGGCGCTCACGATCGGACGCTCGTATTCGTACGAGCCGGCAACGGTCTGCGCGGGTGCGGATCCGGCGACGCACACGAGCGCGGCGGTGAACAGGGTGATTGCGGGTTTCACGTGGTTTCGTTTGGTTTGGCGAGCACGTACTTCTGCAGCGCGAGCGAGACGAGCGCCAGCGCAACCGCGAGCCCTACGAACGACCCGACGCGGTACAGCCCTTCGAGCGATTTCAAATCGTAGAGGAAACACTTGAACGTCGTGACCGCGATGAGCGCGACGGCCGCGATGCGGCCGGGACGATTGCGCAGGTAGATGCCCCCCGCGAGCAGCAGCATGCCGAAGGCGAGCCAGCCGATCGTGTAGGTCAGGTCCTGCGACACGGTCGCGCCGAAGCGAAACGTGATCTCCGGTCCGACCGCGTAGTAGTCCGCGATCTCGATGTTCAGCAGGATGAACAGCAGGATCACGCCCGCGCCGGGAAGGAGCTGCGACACGCGCGGCAGCCCCGTTACTACACGATCGTTGGTCTTCGACAGCCACCACGCGCCGAGGAACATCGCTGCCGAGGCCACGGCGTAGGTGTAAAGGTACCAGTTGAAGATGCGCAGCTCGCCGCGGGGTTCGTAGGTCCAGATCGACGGGTTCAGCGCCAGGCGCAGGAAGACAGCGGCGAGCAATGCTCCGCAGGCCGCCAGCAACCCGCGGTGCGGGACCCGCCCGTAAAGCCAGGCGAGGGCCGCTCCCTCGAGCGCCCAGCCTACGGTGATCCACTGATGATCGAGCTGCAGTGGAATCGCGACGGTGACGAACGTCAGGGCGGCGCCGGCAACCATCGCCAGGCGCGTCATGTCGCGCTGGCCGGCGCGCTCGAGCCGCAGGAGCGATCGGAGCAGCACGCCGCTGACGATCGCCTGGACGACAGGGACGATCCCGATCATGTCGGAGAGTCCGCCCCGCGTGAACGCGTCGCGCGCCGCGAAGAACGTCATCGCCGCGGCGGCCAGCGCGACCAGCCACGGTTCGCGCCGCTCGGGATCTCGTGGTCCGGCGACGAGCGCGTACAGCGTGAACAGCAGATACATCGCGGCGGCCAGCGCCAGCAGCTCGCCCCACGCATCCCGCGTCAGTGGGTTGCCCTGCCACGGGAGCAGCGCCATCCATGCGACGCCGACCGAAGCCGTGGCCACCCATCTCCAGCGTGCGACGTGGGTCAGGGCGAGCAGCGCTGCGATGTTGACGACGTTGGACGCGAGCAAGGCGGCGAAGGGCGGCCGCACGGATGCCGCGGACGCGACGATCGCTATGAACTCGGCGCCAAAGAGCGCCGCGGCCGCAGCGTGCCGTCGCGGTGCGATGGCCAGGCGGGGCACCCCGATCCACGCGAAGGCGTAGGCCACGAGGGCGGCTGCGGCAAAGAGCCCGACGAGCGTCCACGGCATGACCGTCGCGGCTCCCGTCCACGCGGCAATGACGAGCGAGGCGGCGCCGATGGCCGCCGCGTGCAGCACGGCCATCCGGTTGACGAGCGAGGCAACGCTCGACGCGAGCGTGATGACGAACAGCGCGCCGAACACGGGCCATGGCGGCAGCGCCCACGCGCGGTTCACCGCGACGAAGAACAGGAAGAGATGACCGACGAGGCCGAGATATACGCCGTCCGCGAACCGGCGGGCACCCTCGAGCGCCTCGGGCGCGGCGCCCTTCGACGCTGAAGCGTGCGCCCACGCGTGCCCCGCGAGCGTGACGAGCGCCAGCCCGGTCACCACCGCGAGCGACGGCAGCACCCCCATCACGCCGGCCGACTCGAACCACCACGACGCCAGGATGCCCCACGACAACAGGCTGCCGGCCTGCGCCAGGAGCGGCATCCGGCCCGACGCGCTCTCGACGAACATGGCCGCGTTGAGGATGGCCAGAAGCAGCGCCAGCGCCCAGAGCGCCGCAGGCGACACGCTGCCGGTGGACAGGAACAGGAGGAGCCCGATGCTCGCGAGCAGCACGACCGCCCCTCCCCACCGTGGCTCGAGCGGCCTGCCCCCGCGCCGCGCCAGCACCGGGACGGCGGCCGTCATGACGCCAAAGACCGCATACACGATCACCGCCGACGGAAGTCGCTCGATGTTCAGGTGCAGCGCGGACCAGACGGCCTGCGCGGCAACCGCGAAGAAGGATGCCGTGAAGAACAGACCGCCCTTGCCGAGCGCCGTGGCGCGCCAGGCGCACAGCAGCACGAGGAGCGCGAGCGTGCCGAAAAGCGCCAGCGGGCCTCGTGCCGCGGGATCGATGGCCACGAGCACAGGGAAGACGAACAGCAGCCCCGGTGCGGCATACGCCGTTCGGTTGACGGCGGCGTCGAAGGGACGCGCCGACCACCGGGCGACCGATGGTGCAAACAGGTAGAAAACGACGAACGCGGACGTGAAGGCCAGCGTCACGACCCGCGCGCCGGGGAAGTACGACCTCGTCATCCAGACGGCGGTCACGAACACCGTTGCGAGGGCGGCGACGCCGTGCAGCGCGGGACGCCTGAGCGCGAGCGCCACGGCAAGGAGGCCGGCGTCGACCAGCAGGAGGAAACCAAACAGCAGCAGCGGCCGTGCGCCGTAGGCCGGCACCGAGGCCAGGTAGGCGGCAAACAGCAGCGGCAGCGCCGCCGAGATCACGGTCGTCCGCTCGAACGCCTCGTCTTCCTCCCCGGGGACCCTGCTCTGCCCCATTCGCCCGAACAGCAGCGATGCGACGCTCAGCACGGGAAAGATCGCGAAGATCCCGATCGCGAGCGGCAGCTCGCTCGCGCCGAGGAACTTGATCATCCAGCCCCACTGATAGACGGTCGTGAGCACCAGCGTGAGGATCGTCAGCACCGGCCAGACCTGGCGGTAGGCCACCCATGCGAGGCCGACGTTCAACAGCACGAGGTACGCGAACAGCGGGATGGGGCGGTTCTCCCCCGTCGACAGCAGGGCGGGCGTGGCGAATCCGCCGAGCAGGCCGAGCACGGCGATGAACAGCGATTCGCGACGCATCGAGAGGAGCACCGCCAGCGCCGTGACCGCCGCCAGCAGCCCGAACGTGATCACGGCCGGTGTCAGGTTCCACATCGCGTGCGCCGCAAAGAACGTGGCGAACAGGATGGCGATGGCCGCAGCATCGAGGGCATTGGCCGTAGA
>JBOGIX010000015.1:0-2591 GCA_050744685.1 Vicinamibacterales bacterium
GGGCGGGGTCGAGGATCTCCGGTCGGTTGGTCGCGGCCAGCACGACCACGCCCTCGTTGCCGGTGAAGCCGTCCATCTCGGTGAGGATCTGGTTCAGCGTCTGTTCGCGCTCGTCGTGGCCGCCAACCGCGCGCGCGCCGCCGCGGGCGCGGCCGATGGTGTCGATCTCGTCGATGAAGATGATCGCGGGGGCCACCTTGCGCGCGTCGGCGAACAACTCGCGCACCCGGCTGGCGCCGACGCCGACGATCATTTCGATGAACTCCGAGGCGCTGGCGCTGAAGAACGGCACCTTGGCCTCGCCGGCGGTGGCGCGCGCCAGCAGCGTCTTGCCGGTGCCAGGCGCCCCGGCGAGGAGCACGCCTTTCGGCGCCCGGGCCCCGAGCCGGCGGTACTTCCCGGGGTCTTTCAGGAAATCCACGACCTCGTTGATCTCCGCCTCCACTTCGTCGATCCCCGCCACGTCCTCGAACGTCACGCGGACCGTTTCGGGATCGACGCGCTTCTGCTTGCCGCCGCCGAGCAGGCCGCCCGCCATCGCTCCCTGCTGCCGCCGGAACATCCAGACGTAGAAGGCGATCAGCAGGATGAACGGTGCGAAGGATATCAGCAGGTTGGTGAGGAAGCCGCGCTGCTGCACGAGCGGCGTCGCACGGACCGTGGCGCCGCCGTCGGTCAGCTCGGCGAGCAGATCGTCACTCGCGAACGTGGGGCGCTCGGTAGTGAACTGCTGATACGTCCGATCCTTCTGGCCGGGCACGGCGGCCGGCTTCCTCAACTGGCCTTCGATGGAATCGCCGCGGGCGAAGAGCTCGCCCACGTTCTTGTTCGCGACCTGCGTCTTGAACTCCGTGTAAGCGACCGCCACGGGACCGGACAGCCGATCCTGCAGCGTCAGCATCCCGAAGAGCAGCAGGTAGCCGACGATCCAGATCGCGAAGGTGACCCAGCGGCGTCGCGGCGGCGCGCCGTCGCCTTTCGGGAGCCCTTCGGTCCGCCACGGACGCGCAGGGGCTCCGCCCTGCGGCGGCCCCGGCTTGGGCACCGGAGCATCTGGCCGTGACTGGGGACCTTGTGCCGTCATGTGTCGCCCTTGTTCCGCAACGCATCTCAACTCGAGTCGATTCCGGGCTCAGGCCGCGCCTTCGGGCAAACGCGCTGTCCGGAAGATCCGCGCCCAGGCTAGGGTGCAATGCGCATGAATGCCATGAATGTGCATGAATGCCATGAATGCAAACCGGTGATCTCAGTCGCGCGATCCTGCTCTCGGAACTCATTCATGGCATTCCTGAGCATTCATGCCATCGCATCATTCCCGCCTTGTCTGGTTCAGCGCTGCAGCACCGCGACGGCCGGTGCCTGGGCCACGCTCACACGCGCACGCCGGCCGGCTGCAGTAAAGGCGACGAGGGCCAGGACGTAGCACCCCCAGCCGGTCCAGAACGCCGTCGAGATCGACCACGTCAGCGCGATACACACGCTCAGCACGGAGGCCAGCACGGAGGCCGCCCCGTTGAGCCCCCACAGCCAGGGCGTCAGCGGCTGCGCGCTGCCCGCGGCGAGCTTCATCCCGATCGGGAACGCCATCCCCATGAACAGTCCGGCGGGAAACAGCAGCAGGACCGCCGCGAAGATGCGCACCGATGTCGTGAGCGGCTGGCTCCACTCGGCGACCGCCGGCGTGATCAGGCCGAAGACCGCCAGCACCGCCACGAGCATCGCCAGCCGTCGCTGCCCGTTTCGATCGATGCGCTCCGGGTCGATCCCGGTTGTCAAAAAGCTGCCGATGCCGCTCGACAGCAGCATCGCGAACAGCACGACCGACAGGCCGTACGTGGGATGGCCGAGCGTGATGATCAGCCGCTGCATCAGCGAGGTCTCGATCAGCATGAAGCCCAGGCCGATGGCGATGAAGAACGTGAGCAGCGGACCCGTGCCGGCCAGCGCCTGCCGATCTCGCGTCATCCACAGCGGCAGGAGGATGCACGCGACGGTCAGGATCGTGACCGTGACGACGAGGACGCCGAGCGTGGCGACCGCCTTGAGGTTGAAGCTGAGCACGCCGAAATTGAGCAGCCAGAACTTGCCGATGTCGCGCAGCCGCAGCATGTTGAAGAAGAACGGGCTGTCGTCGGTCGGCGCGGTGATGTTGACCGGGTAGGCATCGAGGAAGGCGCGGATGTCGCCCCCCGTGGTGAGGCGGTTGAACGTGTCGTCGAGCGAGGCGCGCGGGCTGAACGGCACCTCGAACAGCAGCCGCGCCGCTTCGCGATCGAGCACGTCGAGCTCGGCGTCGGTGAACGGCCGGCGGCTCACGAGCATCGTCCCGATGCCGTCGGGCCTGTCGGCGGTGGACGTCGAGAAGATCAGGGGCTGGAGGTTGCGCACGATCGCGATGTGACGGCGGGGCTCGTGGATGCCGAGCCGCTCGAGCGCCTCGACGGCGATCGTGGTCATCCGGTACAGCTCGGCCGGGCGCTGCTTGAAATACCAGCGCGACACGCTCAGCAGCCCGTCGTCGGCCAGATGGTTCAGGAAAACCGTCCACGCCTCGACGGTGTAGAGCGAGTTCTCGCCGAGCACGAATGCGC
>JBOGIX010000016.1:0-2091 GCA_050744685.1 Vicinamibacterales bacterium
CCGAGCATGCCGAAGCTGAAGGCCAGCGCGCCGGGGCGGACGTGGAAGAACGGCTTCTTCTCGATCGGATCGCACTGCACGCCGCCGACGTAGCCCCAGGGCACGTGCAGCGTGCCGCCCCGATTGAAGCGGACCCGGCACACGCCATACGCGCCATCTGGAATCGGGCACTCGTGTCCGCACGCGTAGCAGCGGATGCGCCCCCGATCGATCGGCTCGACCAGCTCAGGCGCCGCCGCGTGTGTTCGAACCTCGAGCACATCGGCAAGCGTCGCCATCTGTCGATTGTACTGCGTTGCGAGGGGAGGCCGTGCCGCCAGCGGTCGCGGGCTCGCGGGTTCGCTGACGCGCGGCTCGCGGGTTCACGGACGGTACAATGATGAGATGGCCAAGATCGTCGCCGTCATCGGCGCATCCAGCAACCGCCACAAGTTCGGCAACAAGGCGCTGCGCGCGTTCGAGCGCCAGGGATACGAAGTGCTCGCGATCAACCCGAACGAGGCGGAAGTGGAAGGACACCGCACCTATCCCTCCGTGCTGGACGTCCCTGGTCCGATCGACATGGCCACCATGTACGTGCCGCCGCGCGTCGGTGTGCAGGTGATCGAGCAGATCGCGCGGAAGGGCATCCCCGAGGTCTGGCTCAATCCCGGCGCCGACGGCGCCGAGGTGCTGCGCCGCGCACGCGAGCTCGGCGTGAACACGATCCAGGCGTGCAGCATCATGGGCATCGGCGAATCCCCGTATCGGGACTGACGCTCATCGCAAGCCGCGGCTCCCGGGCTCGCGGCTCGTGTCCGCGCAACTCACGATCGCCGGTCGCCTCGCGTCAAACGCGAACGCGGAAACCCGGAAACGCGGAACCGACGAGCCGCGCCCCCCCGAACACCCTCGGATTGACACCTTACCCTGCCGTGCCTATACTCGTCTGCGAAGGCCGACTTCAGCTTCCTCTAGCAGACGCCGGGGCGCCTCAGCCCCTCCGCCAGACGCCCGGTAAGAGAACGTCACGACCGTCAAGAATCCGTCGGTCCTGCAAATTCACGACCCATTAACACGACAAGCCAGTTCCTCGACGCCAGCAGTCTCATGCCACAAACGACCAAGCGCTCTGCAGCGCGCCCACCGGCCGATCAGCCGGCAGCGCACGGGAATGACTCCGCCGAAGCCATCGCTCAAGCTCCTGAGCCGGCGCCGGCCGCTCAGGAAGGCGCGCCGCCGCAGCCTCGGCAGCCGCGCGCCGAAGGAGAGCGCCAGGAGCCCCGTCAGGAAGGTCAACGCCAGGACGCGCCACGTCAGGACGGGCAGGGGGGTCGGCAGGAGGCTCCACGACAGGAGGGCCAGCGGCAGGAGGGACAACGCCAGGAGGGCCGCCGCGGCCAGGGTCTCAATATCACCGAGCTGAAAGACAAGAGCATCCAGCAGCTCACGCAGATCGCCAAGGACCTGAACGTCGCCGGCGCCACCGGCATGCGCAAGCAGGAATTGATCTTCCAGATCCTGAAGGCGCAGACCGAGCAGAGCGGGTTCATCTTCTCCGAAGGCGTGCTCGAAGTGCTGCCGGATGGCTTCGGCTTCCTGCGCGCGCCCGACTACAACTACCTGCCCGGTCCCGACGACATCTACGTCTCGCCGTCGCAGATCCGCAAGTTCGATCTGCAGACGGGCGACACCGTGTCCGGACAGATCCGGCCGCCCAAGGAAGGGGAGCGGTACTTCGCGCTCATCAAGGTCGAAGCGGTCAACTTCGAGTCTCCGGAGCAGGCGCGCGAGAAGCTGTTCTTCGAGAACCTCACGCCGCTCTATCCGCAGGAGCGATTCGTCCTCGAGATGGCGCCCGACCTTCTGTCCGGCCGCGTGCTGGATCTCATGGCGCCGATCGGCAAGGGGCAGTGCGGGCTGATCGTGGCGCCGCCGCGCACCGGAAAGACGATGCTCCTCCAGAGCATCGCGCAGTCCGTGGCGCGGAACCATCCGGAGGTGTTCCTGATCGTCCTGCTCATCGACGAGCGCCCCGAAGAAGTCACCGACATGCAGCGCTCGGTGCAGGGTGAGGTGATCTCGTCCACGTTCGACGAGCCGGCGCAGCGC
>JBOGIX010000017.1:0-5895 GCA_050744685.1 Vicinamibacterales bacterium
CCGGATCAACCTGCCGCACAACGTGCCGTCGGCGACCGGCCTCGCCAACATCGATATCTCGGGGTTCGCTCCGCTCGGCGATGCCCAGCAGCCGTTCGTTGAGCGCATCAACGACGTGTTCCAGTTCGCCAACGACTTCACCTGGGTGCGCGGCCGCCATGCGACCAAGTTCGGCATCGACATCCGCAAGGAACACATGGTGATCGCCTTCGTGAACCGGCCGAACGGCGACTTCATGTTCACCGGCATACACACGGGAGATGCCGCCGCCGACTTCCTGCTCGGGCTGCCCGCGCAGTTCCGGCGGACCACGTCGAACACGATTCAGGATGGGACGGGGTGGCTGTATGCGGCCTATGCGCAGGACGAGTTCCGGGTCGCCAGCCGCATGACGCTCAGCTACGGGCTCCGCTACGAACGGGCACTTCCGTTCGTCGACGCGCACGATGCGCTGAACGCGTTTCGCCCGGGTGTCCAGTCGGCCCGCTTTCCTCAGGCGCCCGAAGGCCTCGTGTATCCGGGCGATCCGGGCGTGCCGCGCGGCACGTACGAGACCGACGCGAACAATCTCGCGCCGCGGGTCGGACTCGTGTGGGATCCGACAGGCACCGGGCGTTCGAGCCTGCGCGGTGCGTGGGGGATTTTCTACGACGCGCTCGCCGGCCAGGGAGATTTCTTCCAGAACGGCGTGCTCGCACCGCCGTTCACACCGTTGCTCGAGGTCAACGCGCCGCCTGCCGCATTGACGCTGCGCGATCCGATGAGCGCCGTCGCCGGCGGCGCGCCCGGTTTCCCTCCTGGCCTCATCTTCATCGGCTGGGGCGAAGACTTCAGCACGCCGTATGCGCACCACTTCAGCCTGACCTGGCAGCAGCAGATCGGCGACAACCTCGGCGCGGAAGTCGGTTACGTCGGATCGCGCGGCCGCAACCTGCCGATCTTCATCGAGGTGAATCCCGGTCTTTACACCCCGGGCCAGACGACGGCCGGTGCGCGGCTGTTTCCGGCGTTCTCGCTGGTCAGGCCGACGTTCTCGGTGGCGAAATCCTGGTACGACTCTCTCCAGGCGACCCTGCGCCTGCGCCCGAGTCGAGGCATCAATTTCCTGGCCTCTTACACCCTCGGCGACGCGCGCGATCACGTCTCGGGCCTCAACATCGGCGGCGAAGCGCGACCGCCGCGCGCCGTCACGATCGGCGACGCCGCGTCGATCGATCGCGCCCTCGACGACCTCGAGGCGCCGGCGCAGTTCGACGTACGTCACCGCTTCGTGCTGAGCTTCGGCGCGGAACTTCCGACGCCGCGCCACCTCGGCACGCCCCTCCGGCACGCCGCCGGCGGCTGGCAGGTCAACGCCATCGTCCAATGGCAGACGGGATTCCCGCTCACGGTGGTCGATTCGAGGCAGAGCATCCGCTACCTGACGAACCGGCCGAATCAGATCTGCGATCCGAATGACAACGCGGCGCGCACGGTCGACCAGTGGTTCAACACCGCCTGCTTCGTCCGCCGGGCAATCCCGGACACGGCCGAGCCAGGCACGACACCACGCAACAGCGTGCGAGGCCCCGGCCTGGCGCGAACCGACCTCTCGCTCTTCAAGAACGTCGAGGTGATCCGGACGCACAGGCTGCAGTTTCGTGTCGAAGCGTTCAACCTGTTCAACCAGGCGCGGTTCGGAAATCCGAACACGACGATTGGCAATGTGAACTTCGGCCGCATTACGGCAGCGGAGGATGGCCGAATCATTCAACTGGCGATAAAGTACAGCTTCTGACGTTTGTCGCAGCTCGGGCTCGGGGGCCTTGCCCTCCGTAGCGACCGCAATTCAGCGCGAAGGTGGGTCGGGGCTCGGTCCTCGGGGTTCGGGGCTCGGGGTTCTCGCTTCGTTCGGATTAAACCCATGAGATCGATCATCGCGGCCGCCTGTGCGGCACTCTTGTCGAGCAGTGTGGCCCTCACGCACCAGCAAGGGAGCGGCGCGCCGGCCACCGACCTCAAACCGACCGGCGGGCGCGGGTTGACCGAGGTGCATGGGATCAAGGTCGGCTCCTACACGCTCTCCGAGCGTCCTACCGGCTGCACGGTGATCCTGGTTGACGGCGAAGGGGTGCCTGGCGGCGTGTCGCAGCGCGGCGGCGCGCCGGGAACCAGCGAAACGGATCTGCTGGACCCCCTGAACATGGTGGACAAGGTCAACGCGGTCGTCTTGGCCGGCGGCAGCGCGTACGGGCTCGATGCGCGTCAAGGCGTCCTCCGCTACCTCGAAGAGCACAAGATCGGCTGGCGCGTGTCGACCGGCGTCGTGCCGATCGTCCCCGCGGCGATCCTGATCGACCTGGCGCTCGGCGGACGGCCGGACGTGCGTCCGACAGCGGACTGCGGCTACAAGGCGGCGCAGGCCGCAACCGCCGGACCCGTCGCCGAGGGCAACGTTGGAGCGGGTGCGGGCGGTACGGTTGGGAAGATGGGCGCCGGCCCGTCTATGAAAGGGGGGCTCGGCTCGTACGCGATCGGGCTACCCAACGGGCTCGTGGTGGCGGCCATCGTCGCCGTCAACGCCCGCGGCGACATCATCGACCCGCAGACGAATCGCGTCGTCGCCGGCACACGCAGCGCGGACGGGAAATCGCTGGCGGACATTCGCCAGCTGCTCCGAGCGGGCGCGGTGGGCGTGAGCACGAAGACCGCGGCTGGCGAGAACACCACAATCGGACTGGTCGCGACCAATGCCCGCCTCACGAAGCTCGAGGTCAATCGCGTCGCGTTGATGGCCGACGATGGGTTCGCGCGCGCGATCAATCCGTCTCACACGACCGGCGACGGGGATACGGTGTTTGCCCTCGCCACCGGCCGGTGGACGGGCCAGGCCAACGTGAACACGATCGGGGCGCTTGCGGCGGACGCGATGGCCGAGGCCATCGTGCGGGGCGTCGCCAAAGCGGAAACCGTCGCCGGCGTGCCCTCGGCGCGAGAGCTCGGCACGGTTCCCGACCGGCTCAAGTAGCGTGCGCTCCCGAGCGATTTCCCGTCGACGCCTGCTCGAGGCCGGACTGAAGGCATGCGCGACCGGCGTGGTCCTGGCGCCGCCGGCGCTCGCACTCCCACGCCGCACCCCGGCCATCGTCCAGTCCGACGCGTCGCGCCCGGCACTCGCGCAGGGCGTCGCGAGCGGCGATGTGACCGCCGGCCGCGCGGTGATCTGGAGCCGGTGCGATCGAGCCGCGCGTATGGTGGTGGAATACTCGACAACCGAGTCGTTCGCCTCCGCGCAACGCCGCATCGGCCCTGCCGCGCTCGCCTCGTCCGACTTCACCGCCCGCGTCGTGCTGACGGATCTGCCGCCGGGTCAGCGGATTTTCTATCGCGTGCTCTTCCAGGATCTCGCCGACCTTCGCACCTGGAGCGCCCCGCAGACTGGCAGTTTCCGCACGGCCGCGCCTGCGGGTGCGCCCCGCGACGTCACGCTGGCGTGGTCTGCAGACAGCGTCGGACAGGGTTGGGGCATCAACCCCGACTGGGGCGGTCTTCGGCTCTACGAGACGATGCGCCGGCTCGAGCCCGACGTGTTCATTCACTGCGGGGACACGATCTATGCCGACGGCCCGCTCCAGGCGGAGGTCAAGCTGGACGATGGCGGCGTCTGGCGGAACGTCGTCACCGAGGCCAAGTCGAAGGTGGCGGAGACGCTCGACGACTACCGGGGCGCGTACAAGTACAACCTGCTCGACGAGCATATGCGGCGCTTCAACAGCGAGGTGCCGCAAATCGTCTTGTGGGACGATCACGAGGTCCGAGACAACTGGTACGAAACGCGCGACCTGTCGAAGGACGACCGCTACACGATCAAGAGCGTCGGCCTGCTCGCCGCGCACGCGCGCCAGGCATTTCTCGAGTTCAACCCGATCGGCCGTTCGGCCGACGATCCCGAGCGTATCCATCGCGTCGTGCCGTACGGCCCGCTCGTCGACGTGTTCACGCTGGACCTGCGCAGCTACCGCGGCGCCAACAGCGAGAACCGGCAGACGACGCTCACGGCGGAGTCGATGGTGTTCGGCGCCACGCAGCTGGCGGCGCTGAAGGCGCAACTCGCCGCCAGCCGCGCCACCTGGAAGGTCGTCGCGTCGGACATGCCCATCGGCCTCATCGTCGGCGACGGGCAGAGCCGTTTCGAAGCCGTGGCGAATGCCGATCCGGGCGTGCCGCTTGGCCGCGAGCTCGAAGTCGCCGACCTGCTGCGGTTCATCCGGGATCGCCAGGTCCGGAACGTGGTCTGGATTACCGGCGACGTGCACTATTGCGCGGCACATTACTACGATCCGTCACGCGCCGCATTCACCGAGTTCGAGCCGTTCTGGGAATTCGTCGCCGGCCCGCTGAACGCCGGCACGTTCGGTCCGAACACGCTCGACGCGACGTTTGGGCCGGAAGTGAAGTTCACCGGTATACCGGCCGGTATGAAAGGTAACCGCCCCCCGAGCGACGGGTTCCAGTTCTTCGGCACGCTGCACATCGACGCGAAGACCCGGGCGTTGACGGCGAAGCTGCACGATCTCGCGGGAAAGGTCCTCTACAGCAACGAGATCCCGAGCAGATAGTTTCAACTCCCAACTTCCAACCCCCAAGACACGGGGCTCGCACCATTTGGGTGACAGTCGTTCCGTGCAGCTCGTAGCCGCGATTTCCACCCAGATAATGCGAGCCCCACGCCTTGGGCGTTGGGCGTCGGGAGTTGAGAAAACGTCAGTACCGATAATGCTCCGGCTTGTACGGGCCCTCGATCTTCACGCCGAGGTACTCCGCCTGCTCCGGCCGCAGGGTCGTAAGCTTCACACCGAGATGTCCGAGGTGCAGCCGCGCCACCTCCTCGTCGAGGTGCTTTGGCAGGATGTACACCTTCTTCTCGTACTTGTCGTTGTGCTCGTGCAGCTCGAGCTGGGCGATCACCTGGTTCGAGAACGACGCCGACATGACGAAGCTGGGATGGCCCGTGGCGCACCCGAGGTTCATCAGGCGCCCTTCGGCCAGCACCATGACGCTGTGGCCGTCCGGGAACCGGTACTCGTCGTACTGCGGCTTGATGTTGATCCGCTCGATGCCCGCGACTCTCTTCAGGCCGGCCATGTCGATCTCGTTGTCGAAGTGGCCGATGTTGCCGACGATCGCCTTGTCCTTCATCCTGGACATGTGTTCGGCGGTGATGATGTTCAGGTTGCCGGTCGCGGTGATGAAGATGTCGGCCGTCGAGACGACCTCCTCGACCGTCTTGACTTCATAACCTTCCATCGCCGCCTGCAGCGCGCAGATCGGGTCGATCTCGGTGATGATCACGCGGCAGCCCTGACCCCGCAGCGCCTGTGCGCATCCCTTGCCGACTTCTCCGAAACCCATGACGACGGCCACCTTGCCGCCGAGCATCACGTCAGTCGCGCGGGCGAGACCGTCGGGCAGCGAGTGCCGGACCCCGTAGATGTTGTCGAACTTGCTCTTCGTCACGGAGTCGTTGACGTTGATGGCCGGGAACAGCAGCGTTCCGGCTTCCATCATGTTATAGAGCCGGTGCACGCCGGTGGTCGTCTCCTCGCTGACGCCGCGGATGCCGTTGGCGACCCGCGTCCAGCGGCCGGGGTTCGCCTTCAGCTCGCGCGTGATCGTGCTGAGAATGACGCCCCATTCCTCCGGATCCTTGTCGGCGTTGAACGCCGGCACCGTGCCGGCCTTCTCGAACTCGGCGGCCTTGTGCACGAACAACGTGGCATCACCGCCGTCGTCGACGATGAGCGACGGACCGTTGCCGTCGGGCCAGACCAGCGCCTGGACCGTGCACCACCAGTACTCGTCGAGCGTCTCGCCCTTCCACGCGAAGACCGGAATGCCCTTCGGGTCCTGCACGGT
>JBOGIX010000018.1:0-5114 GCA_050744685.1 Vicinamibacterales bacterium
CAATGATTGCGGCCGCCAGCCGGCTGCACGCAGGCGATACGCTCGACGTGCGGCAGGCAGCTCACGTCAGGTGCTTGATCATCAGCACCTCGTTGCTCCGCTCGTTGTAGACGAGCTCGTCGGCGACCTGCCTGGCGATCAGCATGCCGAAGCCTCCCGGGCGCAGGCCGCGGGCCGCGCGTTCGAGGGCGCTTGCCACTACTTCTTCGGGCTCGGGCGACCGGGCGGCGTGCTTCAGATCGTCGAGATCGAAGCCGGCGCCCGGGTCCTTGAAGTGGTAGACGATGGCGCGGGCGGTCTTGGCCGCGGTGACCTCGATGACCTTCTCCGGATTGAAGCCTGCCCCGTGCTCCATCGCATTCAGCAACAGCTCGCGGAAGGCCACGAGCAGCAGGTCCCGCTCGTCGTCCGGGACGTCGTCCTGCAGTTCCGCCATGAACCGTGTGAGGCGGTCGGCGGTGACGAGATGACAGGCCACGCGCAGGGTGACCCAGTGCGGCGAGCCCGAGATCACCTCGATGCCGTCGCGCCAGTCCGTGGCGCGGAGCGCGGCTCGCACCATGTCGGCGATCTCGTTCGCGTCGAACGGCTCGCTGAAGCAGGCAAAGACCTTCGCGCGCATCGCCGCGATGACATCCTGCTGCGTGGCGTCTGGCCAGAGCGCGATCACGCGGATGCGGGGACTGAGGGCCGACAGCTCGCGCGCGGCGTCCAGGCTGTCGCCGGTCGACGCCGCCGGGTCGGTCAACAACACGTCCCACGCCTGATCGCGCAGATGGCGCAGCGCGTCGATCGCGCCCGATGCGCTCTGCACGTCGTGATCTTTCAGCCCCGGATGGCGGCGTAGCTCGCCGAACAGCGCGTCGCTCCGCCCGATCATCAGCACGCGTCCCATGGCGTCAGTCTCTCGCTCGCGTCGGTGTTGGGTCCGCCCGAAAGCCGCGGCACGCGAACTGCGCGCCGGCCATCGTGGCGACCAGTATAGTCGTGAGATCGCCCGACCTGGTCGATCGACCGCCGTCGGCGGCGCACGTTGTCCACTTTTTTGCCCGCGCCGGGAGTAGGATCGCTCCGCAAAGGAGCGAGGCCATGCCTGGACGCCATGAACGCACCATTGGTACCGGTGGTGCCGCCTCCCGTCCGCCGCTGACGCGGCGCGAAGCGCTGAAGCTGGCGGGCGCCGCGCTGCTGCCGCAAGGCGCGCAGAAGCCCGCCCGGGTCAAGCGTGTGATAGTCGCAGGCGCCGGCATCGCCGGCTTGAGCTGCGCGTGGGAGCTCGTTCGGCGCGGCCACGAAGTGACGCTCGTCGAAGCATCGTCCCGCACCGGGGGCCACGTCTTCACCTTTCGCGACGGCCTGGACGACGGGCTGTATGCGGATGGCGGCGCGGAACATTTCACGCAGCCCGGGTATGAACGATTCTGGGATTACGTCCGCGAGTTCGACCTGCCGTACACGTACTATCCGCGCCGCGAGAATCTCCTGCGCTGGATCGATGGGCAGCGTTACACCCCCGAGATGCTGGCCGATCGTCAGGTGCTCGCGAAGCTCGGTCTCAACGCCCGCGAGATCGAGTACCTGACCACGCATCCATTCCCCGAGCTGGCGTCGTTGTACTTTGCGCCTTATCTCGATCGCTTCGAGGACGAATACCGGCCCTTCGATGCCGGCCTGGACGATCTCGACCGGATCTCCGCGTCCGAGCTGTTCAGGAAAGACGGCGCCTCACCCGCCGCGTTGAATTTCATCGGCGGCTCGGGATCGGCGCTGCAGGCCGTGTGGCACGCCGCCATCCTGAAGCACCGGGGCGTACCCCTGTTCCCGCCGAAAGTGTTCCGGCTGATCGGTGGCAACCAGACGTTGACCGACACGTTCACGAAACGGCTCGGCGAGCGCCTCCGGCTGCAATCGCCGCTCACGGCCATCGAACACG
Organism: Vicinamibacterales bacterium; assembly: GCA_050744685.1. Lineage (GTDB taxonomy): Bacteria > Acidobacteriota > Vicinamibacteria > Vicinamibacterales > 2-12-FULL-66-21 > JACCXG01. The sequence goes on from JBOGIX010000018.1 coordinate 1,934, forward strand.
GGGACAGCGGCGTGCGCGTCAGCTGCCGCAACGGCAAGGAACTCTCGCGCCTCGAAGGGGACTACCTGGTGTGCGCAATGTCGGCGCGAATGCTGCAGCGGATTCCCACGACGCCGGCCCTGCCAGCGGCCAAGTCCTACGCCGTCGCGAACGTGCCGTATTACCACGACACTCGAGTGATCTTCCAGACGCGCAGCCGGTTCTGGGAGCGCGACGGCGTCACCCCGAACATGGAATTCGGCGAACGCCAGCTCTATCACGTGTGGAGCGCGTCGCAGGAAGTGAAGACGACGCGCGGACTGCTGGCCGGCACCGCCTCCGGCGCGGGCACCGCGGACGCCGCACTGGCCACCTTCCGCAAGCTCTATCCCGGCCGCTCCGAGGACATCGAGAAGGCCCACGTGGTCGTGTGGGCGCTGGATCCGTGGGCGTCGGCCTGCGAGCGCACCTCGTATCCCCCGGGCCAGCTGCGCAGGTTCTGGCCGATCCTCATCGAACCGCACGGCCGCATCCACTTCGTGGGCGCCTACGCCGACAATCTGGACTGGGGCATGGAAGCCGCCACCAGGTCTGCGAACCGCGTCGCGGAAGCGATTCATAACTTGGCATAAGTGACCGCGCCCGTCGCCTGATCGATCGTCACCTGCGTATCGACGCGATCGATCTTGTACTCGACGGTCTCGCCGTTGGCCCAGCGCACCTCCACACGGGTCACGGCGGTATGCCTGCCGAGACCGAAGTGCGCACGAAGGTCCGACTGCGAGATCTGGCCGCGGCCGCTGGCGACTTCCCCACGCCCGCGGACGCCGCCAGCGGTGACGAACACGACGGAGCCGATCGCATCCCGAGGACACTTGCGTTTCGGATCGCCGACGAGGCGGATGGTCAGCCAATGACCGGCCGACCCGCCGCCGATGTTGCGCACCACCGCAGGCGCGCCGTCGATGTTGTTGATGACGATGTCGAGGCCGCCGTCGTTGTCCAGATCACCTATCGCGGATCCACGGGACACGCGCGGCCTCGTCAGGCCGTCGCCGGCGGCGGCGCCCACCTCTTCGAACCGCCGTCCTTCGAGATTGCGAAAGAGGAGCGCGCGCTGTGCGTACGACGTGTTCCAGGGCATCGAATCCGCAGCCGGATAGACGTGCCCATTGACGACGAGGAGATCGAGCCAGCCGTCGTTGTCGTAGTCCAGGAAATCGGTCCCCCAGCCGAGGAACGGCACCGACGGTTGGGCCACGCCGGACCTGAAGCTCACGTCGGTGACGCTGGCGCCGTTCACGTTGTGGTAAAGCACGTTGAAGTCGTCGGCGAAGTTGGTGATGTGGATGTCGTTGCGGCCGTCGTTGTCATAGTCGCCGATCGCCACCCCCATGTGCGCCTGCTCGCGGCCGCTGCCGTCGAGCGCCGCGCCGGAGAGATAGCTCAGGTTCTCGAATCGTGCCTGCCCGAGATTGCGATACACGTAGTTCGGGCCCGAGTCGTTCGCTACCAACAGATCCAGCCGTCCATCGTCATCCAGGTCGAACCAGGCGACACCGAATCCGTAAAGCATTCGCGTATCGGTCACGCCCGCTTGCTGCGTCGTCTCGGTGAACGTGCCGTCGCCGTTGTTCCGGAACAGGTGATCGGGCGCCCCACGCAGGCCACGCGGGCCGCACATCACGGGAAGTCCGCGGTACGTGCAGTACGCGGCACCCTTGGAATACGCGGCGCCCATGCCACCCGACGGCTGCGCCGAGGATGGCTGGACCCCTTGCGGACGGTCTCGTGGAGGCGACGGCGGCGGATTCTCGACGTCGAAGTCCACGTAACCAGCGACGTAGAGGTCGAGCCAGCCGTCGCCGTCGTAATCACCAAAAGCGCAGCCCGTGGACCAGCTATCGACAGCGACGCCCGCGCGATCCGCAACGTCCGCGAAGCGGCCGCCGCCCTGGTTCCGGAACAGCCTGTTGACGCCGAAGTTCGTGACGTACAGATCGGGCGCGCCGTCGTTGTCGACGTCGCCGGCGCAGACGCCCTGGCCCCACCGCTCGTTGGCCACATCTGCCACCGCCGTCACGTCGCGGAATGTCCGGTCGCCGTTGTTGCGAAACAGCGCGGCGCGCGGCACGCCCTCGGTACGAGGCTCGAGCGTCGCCCCGTTCACGAGATAGATGTCGAGCCACCCGTCGCCGTCGTAGTCCACCAGCGCCACTCCGGAACCGGTGGTCTCGACGATGAAGTTCTTTTCGGCGCTGCCGGATACATGACGAAAGCCGGAAAGGCCGGACTCGCGCGTGATGTCGGTGAAGCGGACGTTGGCTGGCGCATTCGGCGAAGCCGGAGGGACCTGGCGCGTCGGCGGCGTACCTTGCTGCGCGGCCAGGGCGACGCCGGCGAGAATGGTGACAACGACAATCCACGGCTTCGCGTACGCGCGTCGACGCATCGACGGTGTCATCGCGCCGTGCGCAGCTGCTCGGCTTTCGCGAACGCCGCCTGCGCGCGGGCGGTGTCGCCGGTCCCCTGATACGCGAGTCCGAGCATGTAGTGCGCCTCGTCCATCTCCGGCGCCAGGCTGATGGCGCGTTCGAGCTTCGTGATCCCGTCGGTGATCCTGCCGAGCTTGACGAGCGACGTGCCCAGTCCGGCCCACGCGACGGCTGCCGAGGGGTTGCGCTTTACGGCCCGTTCGAACATCTTCACCGCGAGCTCGTCGTCCTGCAGGTAACTCAGGCAGACGCCGAGACCGTAGGCACCATCGAACGTGGGCCGAATCGCTTCGGCGCGATCGTAGTGGAGACGCGCCTCTTCGCAGGCGAGCCGGATGCGCTGCAGTTTCGCAAGCCCGAGGCGCGCCTCGAGCAGGTTCGGATCGACGGCGAGCGCGGCAGCGTATTCCTTCTCGGCGTCCGCCTTGCGCTCCTGCGCTTCGAACGCTTCGGCCTGCAGCTGATGCACCCGCGCGGAGTCCGGAGCGGTGCGCACCAGCCGATCGAACTCGGCGGCGGCCATCTGACGGGTGACCAGGCCGAGATAGTAGAGCACGTCGACGTTGGCCGGATGCTGCCTGGCGGCCCGGCGTGCCACACGGTACGCCGCGTCCGTTTCGTCCCGCGCCAGGTGCACGCGGATCAGGAGCACCTGCGCCCGCGCGTCGCGGGGATGTTGCTTGATGTACCCGTGCAGGGTCTTGCTG
>JBOGIX010000019.1:0-5001 GCA_050744685.1 Vicinamibacterales bacterium
GGCCTGGGAGCGGCCGAACGAGTTCGGCAAGGTGGTGTCGTGGATCGGCAGCTTCACGAACATCGCAAGCGGCAAGACCCTGCGCGAGGGTGGCCACAACTACGAAGCCATGGTCCGCAAAACGCCGAGAAAACCCATCCGCATCTTCCTGCAGGACGGCGCAAACGATCTCGACAACGCGCACGGCAACTGGCCGCTCGCCAACCAGACGCTCGCACGTTCGCTCGCCTACGCCAGGTACGACTACCGCTTCGAGTACGGCCAGGGCTTCCACAGCCACCGCCACGGCCGCGCCATGTTCCCCGACACGCTGCGCTGGTTGTGGCGGGACTACAAGGCGCCCGGGGGCTCGTAGTTATCGATTTGCGGCGATGCTCGATGCCACACTGCGATCGCGTCGACAAGATCAACAGGAGAAGGGGAGCTCCCTTCCTCCCGTGCTCCTGTAGGTCTTCGGTTGTGATCGCAGCGTGGCAGCGAACGGCCGTCAATGTTCCAGCGTTACGCCTTGAAACGCCTCACGTCCACGCCGTACTTGCGTACCTTGTAGTTGAAGATCCGCTCCGTGGTGCCGAGCAGTCTGGAAGCGCGGGCGCAGCTGCCTCGGCTCGTCTTGAGGGCGTCGAGGAGAAGATCGCGCTCGAACGCTTCGACGCTCTCGGCGAGGGACTGGCGCGCAACGGTGTCGGACGCTTCGGCGGTCTGGAGGGTTGGCGGCAGGTGGTGGCCGTGGATGACGCCGCCATCACAGACGAGCACCGAGCGCTCGATCGTGTTCTCCAGTTCCCGGACGTTCCCCGGCCAGTGATAGCTCGTGAGCATGTCGATGGCCGGCGTCGAGACGCGGCGGATCGCCTTGCCGTGCTCCCGCGAGTACTTCTCCAGGAAGTGATCGGCGAGCAGCATGATGTCGGGCTTCCGTTCGCGCAGCGGCGGCGCGAAGATCGTGAACACGGCAAGCCGGTAGAAGAGGTCGGCCCGGAAGCGCCCCTCCTCCATGAGCTCCTCGAGCGGACGGTGGGTTGCGGCGATGAGGCGGACGTTGATGCGGATGCTCGAGGTGCTGCCCAGCCGCTCGATCTCGCGCTCCTGCAGCACGCGCAGCAGCTTGACCTGCGTCGAGAGGCTGACGTCGCCGATCTCGTCGAGGAAGAGCGTGCCCCCCTCGGCCAGCTCGAAGCGGCCCTTCTTGGCCGCCTGCGCGCCGGTGAAGGCGCCGCGCTCGTAGCCGAAGAGCTCCGACTCGATGAGCGATTCCGGCAGCGCCGCGCAGCTCACCTTGATGAACGGCTTCTTGGCGCGCGGCGAGTTGTAGTGGATCGCGTGCGCGATCATCTCCTTGCCGGTGCCTGACTCGCCGCGGATGAGGACGGTGGTATTGGTGCGCGCGACCTGCGCCACCTGCTCGTAGACCTGCTGAATCGGGGCGCTGTTGCCGATGATGCTGCGGAACGCGTAGCGATCACGCAACTCGTCGCGCAGGTGCTCGTTCTCCTCCGCCAGGCGGCTGCGATCGGCCTCCACCGTCCGCCGCAGCTTCAGCGCCTGCGCGATCATGGACGCCACCACGCGGTAGAACTCCAGCGAACGCTGATAGTCGCGATCCTGCTTGAACGGCAGCACCACTTCGAGCGTGCCGCCGGGCCGCCGCCCCACGGCCACCGGCACGGCGACATACGTCAGCTCGCGGCTGGCGCGCCCGCGGTCGGCGCCCGACGCCAGCGCCGGCTCCTGGCTCACCCGCGGCACGACGACCGGCTTCCCGGTATCGATCACGCGCTCGGTGATGCCGTCCCCGCCGCGGATCCTTCCGCGCGATGCCGAGAGCCGCACACCCGTCGTCGCCTCGGCGTGGAGCTCGCGTGTGTCGGGATCGAGCAGCACCACCGACGCGCCAACCGCCTGGTGCCGGCGCTCGAGCAGATCGAGCACGGACTGCAGCGCCGCCTTGAGGTTGAGGACACCCGAGAGCGCCTGGCTGGCTTCGAGCAGCGTGGACAGGCGCCGGATCTCGTTCGTGTGATCCCGCGCGCCGGTTGAATTCGACATTGCTTGTTTTCGCAGACGGGGATTATCTGTTTTTGCAACCGGCCTGTTGCTGTCCCGGGGCAATCCTGCGGCTTGTCCTGTGTGCCGATGGCGCGTACGCCACCGCGCCACGGTCGGAGCAGCTATCTCGCGGGCCGTGGGTAAACTTATACCGCGAAGCGCGGTTCGGGGAAACGCCAAAATTGGTGGGGAGTTCGGAGCTATCCTACATGATTGTAGGACTGGCGTTCCAGGGGGTGAGGGGCCCCCGGAACGCCGATCGCGAGGTGGGGAAGGTGCTACGCTACGCCGGCACGCCGTCCGGCTTGACGGTGACCGGATCGAGGAATGGCATCATCGCGCGCAGGCGGACGCCGACCTGCTCGATCAGCTGGTCCTGTTCCTTCGCCCGCGTCTTTGCGAACTCGGGCCGTCCCTGCTCGTTCTCCGTGATCCATTTCGTGGCGAAGGTCCCCTCCTGGATGTCCTTCAGGATCTGCTTCATCGTCGCGCGCGTCTGCTCGGTGACGATGCGGGGGCCCGCCGTGTAGTCGCCGTACTCGGCCGTGTCGCTCACCGAGTAGCGCATGTAGTTCAAGCCGCCGCGATACATCAGGTCGACGATCAGCTTCAGCTCGTGCAGGCACTCGAAGTATGCCACCTCCGGCTGGTATCCGGCCTCGACGAGCGTTTCGAAGCCGGCCTTGACCAGCGCGCTCACGCCGCCGCAGAGCACCGTCTGCTCGCCGAAGAGATCCGTCTCGGTCTCCTCCGCGAACGTCGTCTCGATCACGCCGGCGCGCGTCACGCCGATGCCTTTGCCGTACGACAACGCCAGCGCCCGGGCCGTGCCTGTCGCATCCTGGTGCACCGCCAGCAGGGCAGGGGTGCCGCCCCCCTCGACGTACAACTCGCGCACGCGGTGCCCCGGCGACTTCGGCGCGATCATCGTCACGTCGACGTCGGCGGAGGGCACGATCGTGCCGAAGCGGATGCTGAAGCCGTGCGCCAGCATCAGCATCTTGCCGGCGGTGAGGTGCGGCGCGATTTCACGGCCGTACAGCCCGCCGGCGATGTGATCGGGCACGAGCACCATGACGACGTCGGCCCATTTCGAGACGTTGGCGACCGTGTCGACGGTGAGTCCGGCGGCCTGCGCCTTCGCGCGCGAGCGGCTCGATTCCGCCAGACCCACGCGGACGTCCACGCCGCTGTCCTTCAGGTTCAACGAATGCGCATGTCCCTGCGATCCGTATCCGATCACCCCGACCTTCCTGCCGCGAATCAGGGAAAGGTCCGCATCGCCGTCGTAGAACATCTTTGCGCTGCCAGTCTTGCTTGCCATTCTCTTCAGACTCCTGGAGAAAAGAAAATAGAACGTCAACTTCCAACCACCGACTTCCAACTCCCAAGGCGCCCGGGGTGGAAGTTGCAGCAACTTTCACCACGACCCGTCGAGCCACGCGTCTTGGGAGTTGGAAGTTGGAAGTTGGAAGTTGAAAGAGATCACACCGAGTAAGAGACCTGCGGATCGTGGTGATCGGTAGTCGGCAACGGCGGCCCGGCAGGGCCAGACGAGCGGGTCGCCCGCGTCATCGCCAGCCGGCCGGTGCGTGCCATCTCGATCACCCCGTACGGGCGCAGCACATCGAGCAGGCCGTCGATCTTGTCTTCCCCGCCGGTGATCTCGATGGTCAGCGAGTCGGGTGCGAGATCGACGATGCGTGCGCGGAACACGTCCACGAGATGCACGATCTCCGGCCGGCGCTCCAGCGGCGCCACCACCTTGATCATCGCCAGATCGCGAAACACCGCCGGCGCCGACGTGATGTCGGCCACCGAGATCACGTTCACCAGCTTGTAGAGGTGCGCCTCGAACCGCTCCGCTCCCGCATCGTCGGTGACGACGACAATCGTCATGCGCGAGACACCCGGGCGCTCGGTGTGGCCGACGGTGAGCGACTCGATGTTGAAGCCGCGGCGGCGGAACAGCGAGGAGATCCGGTTCAGCACGCCGGGCAGATCCTCGACGATGACGACGAATGTGTGCGCTTTCATTTACGCGTCCTCCGCGGTTTCGACGAGCGGGCTGGGGCGGCGGATCATGGCGTCCAGGTCCGCGCCGGCCGGCACCATCGGATACACCGTGTCTTCCTGTTCGACCCGGAACTCGAGGATGGTGGTGGCGTTGTGGCCGCGCGCCGCGGCAATCGCCGGCTCGACTTCCGTCCGCCGCGTGATGGCCGTTGCCGCCAGGCCGTACGCCTCGGCGATCTTCGTGAAGTCGGGGCTGAGCAGCGGCGTGGCGGCGTAGCGGCGCTCGTAGAAGAACTCCTGCCACTGCCGCACCATGCCGAGGTAACCGTTGTTGATGATCGCGACCTTGATGTCGAGCTTTTCCTGCGCGATCGTCGCCAGCTCGGGCATCGTCATCTGGAATCCGCCGTCGCCGGCGATGACCCAGACTTCCTTGTCGGGGCACGCCATCTTCGCGCCGATGGCCGCCGGCAGTGCGAAGCCCATCGTGCCGAGGCCGCCGGAGGTGATGAGCGACCGCGGCTCGTCGTGATGATAGTACTGCGCTTCCCACATCTGGTGCTGGCCGACGTCGGTGACCACGATGGCGCGTCCCCCGGTGATGCGCCAGAGATCGTTGATGACATGCGCCGCATACAGATGGCCATCGTCGGGAAGGTTCTTGATGTCGCGCACGGCGACCTCGCCCTTCATCTCGTCGATGTGCCGCAGCCATTCGGTACGCTGGCCGGATGCCACGCCCGGCAGCAGATTCTCGAGCACGTCGCGCAGGTCGCCGACGATGCCGACGTCGACCGGAACGTTCTTGCCGATCTCGGCGGGATCGATGTCCACATGAATCTTGCGGGCGTTCTGGGCGTAGGTCTTCAGATTGCCCGTCACGCGGTCGTCGAACCGCATCCCGAGCGCAATCAGTAAATCCGCTTCCTGGATGGC
>JBOGIX010000020.1:0-4435 GCA_050744685.1 Vicinamibacterales bacterium
GCGCCGCGCTGAAACGCCAGCGCCTCGATCCTGACGTCGAGTTCGTGCTGAGCGCGAAGGAGCGGCAGATTGCCGAGGCGATGCACGCGGCCCTGGGGATTCACGTGTCCGCCACGGCGCAGCCCGCGGGTTCTCCGGAATCAACCGGGCCGTTCGGCGCCGCCAGGCCCGCAATGCCCCCGGTGGTTCCCGGGCAGACGTTCGAGGTTCGCGCCACCTTCACGAACCGCAGCAGGACGGACGTCGGACTCGCCGGTCTGTCGCTCGAGAGCACCGACCGCGCAACCCGCTGGACGATCGCGCCGACCGTCAACGAAGGGGGGAGTGGGACGTCATCGCCGGCGGCTCCGTTCAACGAGCCTGTCGTCGAAAAGTTCACCGTGACCGTCCCTGAAAATGCCACGCTGTCGCGCCCGTTGTTTTCCCGCGCATCGCTCGCGGAATCCCGCTACTCGGTTGCCGACGAGCGCCAGCGATACCGTGCGTCGGCCGAAGGTCCACTCGAGCTCGTGGCGCGATACGACGTCGATGGCGTGCCGGTCGAGATACGACGTCCCGTCACTCGGCTCGAAGCCAACTTGCCCTACGGCTACGACACGCGCGTCCTCGCCGTCGTCCCCGCGCTCAGCGTGACCATGAGCCCGGTGCACGCGGTCGTGGCACTCCGCCACGCTCCCGGGAATGCGGCCGACACCAGGATCACCCTGAAGGTGGAGGTCCTGAACAACCGCGAGCAGGGCAGCGACGGCGCGTTGACATTGAAGCTGCCGGCGGGCTGGAAGGTGACGCCTGTCTCGCAGCCGTTCCGGTTCTCGGGCGCCGGCGAACGTGCGCTCTACAGTTTCGAGGTCGCCATCCCTTCGCTGGAGGATCGCGAGTATCGGATCGAGGCGGTTGCGGTCGCCGGTGGCCGCGAGTATCGCCAGGGTTACGCGACCATCCGCCATCGAGATCTCGAGACGCGGTACCTCTATCGCGATGCCGTGACATCCGTCCGCGGCGTCGACGTGACGATCGCGCCGGGCCTGAGCGTGGGCTACGTGATGGGCGTCGGAGACGATGTGCCCGCACACCTCGCGCAGCTTGGCGTGAAGGTGCAGCTGCTTGGCGAGCGCGATCTCGCGTCCGCGGATCTCGGCGGACTCGACGCGATTGTGACCGGCACGCGTGCCTACGCCGTCCGCGACGATCTGAAGACGTACAACCGTCGTCTCCTGGACTACGTGAAAGCGGGCGGCAACCTGATCGTCCTCTACAACACGCCGGAGCTCGTGCCGGGGCAGTACGCGCCCTATCCCGGTACGCTGTCGGCGAGGGCGGAGGAAGTGTCCGAGGAGGACTCCCCGGTCGAAATCGTGGCTCCCGGCCACCAGGTGCTGACCTGGCCGAACCGCATCACGAAATCAGATTTCGAGGGCTGGGTGGAGCAGCGCGGCTCGAAGTTCTGGGACGCCTGGGACCGGGAGTACACGCCGCTCATCGCCACCTGGGACACGGGCCAGCGACCGCAGAAGGGTGGCTGGCTGCACGCGAGGTACGGCGACGGGCACTACACGTATTTCGCGTATGCCGTCCATCGGCAGTTGCCCTACGGCGTGCCTGGCGCGTATCGGCTGCTCGCCAACCTGCTCTCGCTGAACCAGAAGGCCCCGCCTTCGCGCTGAACGGCGGTCGCTCGGCCGGCAAGCCCCCGGCCCCCGGACAGCGGATAGCGGACACCGGATAGCGGACAGCGGACAGCGAATCGATCGAGCGCGTTTCATATAATCGCCAGCATGTTGGACGACTCCGGCCCCGAGCCCTCGCTCACACACCAGGATCCCGAACGGACGATCGAGTTCGAGTTCGTGCGCGCCACAGAGAACGCGGCGCTGCAAGCCATTCACTGGCTCGGACGCGGCGAGAAGGAAACGGCGGACGCCGCGGCGGTAGACGCGATCAGAGGTGTTCTCGATCGCGTCGACATCTGCGGCGAAGTGGCGATCGGGGAAGGCATCAAGGACAACGCTCCCGGTCTCTTCCTCGGCGATCGGCTGGGAACGTGGAAGGCGGGCGCGCCGCACTTCGACGTGGCGGTGGATCCCATCGACGGCACGACCAACCTGGCCAACGGATCGCCGAACGCAATCTCGGTGATCGCCGCGAGTCAGCGTCGCGAAGGATGGGCCCCGGCGATGCGGCACCTGCCGTCGTTCTACTCGATGAAGGTGGCCTTCGGGCCCGAGGTGATCAAGGCCACCGCGGGCGGCGCCGAGCCGGTTCGTCTGGACGACCCGCTGGAAGCGACCCTGCACCGCGTGGCCGATGCGCTCGGCAAGCGCGTCCAGGACCTCGTGGTGGCGATGCTGAACCGCCCGCGGCACGCGGAGATGATCGCGTGCGTCCGGCGCGCCGGCGCGGCGCTGCGGCTGGCGAGCGACGGCGACGTCAACCTGGCCGTGGCCCCGTCGTTGCCCGATTCGGGCGTGGATCTGTTCATCAGCATCGGGGGATCGCCCGAGGGTGTGCTGGCAGCCGCCGCGCTCAAGGCGCTCGGTGGCGAGATGCTGCTGCGCATGTGGCCACGCGACCAGGCGGAAAAACAGGCGCTGCTCGAGTCGGTGGACGAGTCAGCGCTGACCCGCGTGTATACCGTCGCCGACCTGGTGAGTGGCGACAGCGCGCTGTTCTGTGCCACGGGCATCAGCGACAGCGCACTCGTGCCCGGGGTGCGGCTGGTAGCGAAGAAGACGATCACGCATTCGATCCTGATGCGCGCCAGGAGCCGCACCGTCCGCTACATCCGCGCGGTGCACGATCTGGAATCGAAGGTGATTCATCTCGGCAGGCGCGGCTGAATCGCTGTTCGCTGTTCGGTGTCCGCTGTTCGTTTCGGGGCAACGCGCCGGTGGTGGCCACGTTCGTTCAATTCAGCCAGGAGCGAACAGCGAACAGCGAACCGCGAACAACGAACAGCGAATGGTGACGAACGTCAGTACAGGACGAACGAATAGAGTGTGTCGCCGCTGGCCACGAGCAGATACTGTCGTCCGTCGAGCATGTAGGTGATCGGCGCGTTGGAGACCCTGCCGAGCCGCGCGTGCCACAGCGGCTTGCCGGTACCTGCGTGGTACGCCACGATGTTTCCCTCGGCATCCCCGCCAAAGATCAGCCCGCCCGCCGTCGTCAGCAGCCCGCCGCCTCCGCCTCCTTCACCGGCCATCGGATACTCGTGCCGCCACGCGATCTTGCCCGTTTTGGGTTCGATGGCGGTCAGAAAGCTGCCGGCCGATCCGACGCCAACGCGCTGCACGCCGCCAAGGCCCATCGAGCCGCGCGGATCGGTTTCGAGCAGGTAGAACAGCGAGTAGCCATTGCGCTCGGATACATAGAAGAGTCCGGTGTCCGGGTTGTAGGCGGGCGGCTCCCAGTTGATCGTGCCCCCCGCCGTCGGCGAGACGAGCGCGCCGCCGACCGACGGGTTCTTCTCGTTGTTCCGCAGCACCGATCCGTTCGGCCGCAGTCCCAGTCCCCAGTTCGTGGCCGATCCGTACCTCGTGGTGACGATGTGCTCGCCGGTGACGCGGTCGAGCGTGAAAAAGTAGCCGTTGCGCGCGGCGGTGGAGACCAGCTTCCTCTTGCGGCCGTCGATTTCCGCATCAAAGAGGACCGGCGTCTGCGCCGAGTCCCAGTCGTGCATGTCGTGCGGTGAGGTCTGGAAGTACCACGCCATCGTGCCGGTGTCGACGTGCAGGGCGATCAGCGAGCAGGTGAAGAGGTTGTCGCCTTCGCCGCGACCGGCGGTGTAGGCAGGAATCGGATTCCCCGTGCCGAAGATATACAGCTTGGTCTCGGGATCGTAGACGCCGGGCAGCCAGGGATGCGCACCGCCATGGCTGGCGGCCTCGAGGTTGCTCCAGGTGTCGAGACCGGGATCGCCCGGCTTCATGGGCACGGTGAACGTCTTCCACTGAACCTCGCCGGTCTCCGGATCGAACGACTGCATGAAGCCGGGTGAGTCGAGATCGTTGCCGGTGCCGATCAGCACGTGGTTGCCGATCACGATCGGCGCGCTCGACGTGAAGTACTGCTGATTGAAATCGGCAATGACCTTGTTCCACCGCTCCTTGCCGGTTCTGGCGTCGAGCGAGACCAGATAGTTGTCGGGCGTCTCCATGTAGAGATAGTTGTTCCACATCCCGAGGCCGCGGTTGGCGATGTGCGTGCCGCCCCTCGTCTTCCAGTAGTAGTGCCACAGCTCGTGCCCGTCGCGCGCATCGAGCGCCCACGCGTTGTCCGGCATGGTCACGTAGATCGTGCCGTCGACAACGAGCGCGGAACCTTTGACTGTTCCCGAGCCGGCCATGAACTCGCCTGTGCCCTCTCCGCCGATGATGACCGGCGCGCCGCCGCCACCGCCGCCGCCGCGGCCACCACCGAAGCCAGGCGTCCCCGG
>JBOGIX010000021.1:0-3005 GCA_050744685.1 Vicinamibacterales bacterium
CCCCCTCGGCGCACGCCCGATTCGGCGCGAGTAGAACAGGCCGCTGCAGCTGCCGTCGTTGCAGTCCGTATCGAATCGGAAGATGCCCGATCCTTCGACGAAGAAGGGACGACGCTCGGAGAAGAACGTCTCGAACGCGGTGAGATTCACCACGGCGGGATCCGCTTCGACCTGGCCGAAATCCGGATTGACCGTGCCGGTCAGCGTAAGCCCTGGCGTCAACGCGTACTTCAGATCGAGCCCGACCTCGGCGCTGCCGTTCCTCGCGTGCTGCAGGGGGTTGCCGGCCTCCACCGGCTGCGTACCGAGATCACCGACGGCATACGGCACCAGCTCGAGCCGCTTCTGCGATTGTCCGAGCCGCAGTCCGGTCAACTCACCGAACGACGACACGTAACCGTTCGCGCTCCTCGCGAGCAGCGGCCACGTCGTCGTTTCGTTGAGGCGTCCGATCTGCCGGACCACGGCAAACCCGAAGGTGGCGTCGGCGGCGGGGTGAAAGCGCAGCTGCGAAAACGGCACGCGGAATTCTGCGCGCCAGCCCCGCTCGTTCCGGCTCACGGCAACGTCCCACACGGCGTCCCATCCCTGATCGTTGTTGCCGTCGTTGAACCAGTAGGTGTCGGACTTGACGCCCGCAGGATTGACGGCGAACTCGTACGCGGTGCGCCGATCGTGGAACGAGTCGATCATCACGCGAATCCAGTCCGAGGGAGAACCCTCGTCGCGCCGGGTCCTGATGCCGACGATGCGTGACGGCTCGGGGTCGACCGCCTGCACGGCGATGTAGATCGCGGTGCTGTCGTAGGCGACGCGGGCTTCGGTCTCGAAGGTCGCCTGCGCGCCTTCGTTGGGCTCGCGCTGACGGAAACCGGTGATCATCGGCGCGCGCTGCCAGACGTCTTCAGAAAGGTCACCGTCCACGCGGATGGCTGAGGCGGACGTGAGTGGCTGGGCAGCAACGCGCTCGACGCCTTCGGCGGGCGCGGCCAGCGCGAGAAGCATCAGTAAGGTGGCGGTCATTCGAACTCGACGCTTAGACGAGACGAACGCCCGTAAGGTTGGCCACTCGGCGGGCGGCGATCTGAGGATCTCTCTCCCCGCGGCGGTGCGCTCAGCTATCAGCAGATCGAAACCGGCGGAACCATCGATCGCGAGTCCACGGCGCCGCAAGATGGCCTCCTCGCAACAAGAGGCCGCCGGCGAGGACAAGAAAAGTCAGCCTCAACGGACTTCGAGCAGGCTCAGTGCGTACGCGGCGTCCGGATCCGTCCACTGTCCGGAAACGTGAAAACCGGAGGCGCTGGCGAGCCGGTCTATCGAGGCGGGCGTGTACTTGTACGAGCTCTCCGTCCAAATCGTCTCGCCAGCCGCAAACTCGACTTCAATCCCCGCAGCCGGGATAGCGACCTGCTGGCGGATCAGGCTCACGAGGTGCATCTCGACGCGCTGGCACGGCGCGTTCCACACGGCGCGGTGCTCGAAGGTGGCGAGATCGAATTCGCCGCCCAGATCGCGATTGATGCGGACGAGCAGGTTCTTGTTGAACGCGGCCGTCACGCCCAGCGGATCGTCGTAGGCGCGGATCAGCTCGGGTTCGGGTTTGACCAGGTCTGCGCCGAGCAGGAGCATGTCTCCCGGCGCGAGCGCTCGGCGCATCGCGTGCATCAGGCCGCCCGCACCGGCGGCGTCGAAGTTGCCGATGTTCGATCCCAGAAAGAGCAACAGCCGGCGGGCGCGCGCCTCCGGCATCGGCCCCGGCGTCCTCGACAATGTCGCAGCAGGCGGTGCGACCGCCGCAAGCCCCTGCTCGTAGGTGCCTTCGTGCCGGACGATCTGCTCGGGCGGCAGGTGCGACACTCGCGCAGCGGTCGCGTCGAGTGCGGCCGGCGAGATGTCGACGAGATGCACCTGCGGCGCGACGCCGCGCGGAAGCGCGTCGAGGATCGTCGCGAGCTTCTCGCCGCTGCCGACCCCCAGCTCGATGATCGTGCAGCTCCCGGACGAAACAGGCGCGAGCCGCGCCACGATATCTGTCGCGTGCGTCGAGAGCAGGTGCGACTCCGCCCGCGTGATGCGGTACCACGGCAGGCGGCAGATCGCCTCGAAGAGGCTCGACCCGAGCGTGTCGTAGAGATACTGCGATTGCAGCTGCTTGGGCGTGCGCTGCAGATCGCGGGCGACGTCGGCCGCGAACGCGTCGACTGGAGCTTCTGCGCGCATGCGCGAGTGCGCGTGGCTGGCTCTCACCGCAGGTCCGCTGAACGCTGCCCGTCGCGGCCGCCGCCGCTCACGGTCCGGAACTTGGCATAGACGTACGGATAATTGGGCCGGAACCAGTTGCGGAAGCTGCGACGCACGAGCTCGCGGGCGGTCGCCGGCGATGCGCCCTTCAGCACGAGATGCCGGCCGTCGAAGAACTCCGCCGAGTACTCCGGATACGAAGCCATCGCCTTGAAGCCGGGGAACGGCGCGAAGATCGTGGCGGTCCATTCCCAGCCGTTGCCGATCAGATCGTGAACGCCCCAGCCGCTCGCACCCGCGGGACGCGACCCGGCGCCGACCGGCTCCCACGCCGCGAAATCGAAATTGCCGCGGCTCGCGTCGGCACTCGCGGGGGGGGCCCACGGCAGCAGGCGCTCGCCCCCCTCGGGCGTCCCGAACGCCGCCCGATGGAACTCGGCTTCGGTCGCCAGCCGGCGCCCCTTCCAGCGCGCGTAGGCCTCGGCCTCTGCCTGGCTGACGTAAACCGGCCACGCTGGCGGCAGCGCAATGCTCTCGAACATGCCGCGCCAGTTCCAGCGATCGCCTTCCCGCACCCAGAACGCCGGGTGCTGCACGCCATCCTGCTCGCGCCACGCCCACCCTTCGGCGGACCACAACTCGCGCCTCTGGTATCCGTCGTCGGCCATGAACGCGAGCCAGTCGGCGTTCGTCGTGCTGTGCTGATCGATGTCGAAGGCAGGCACGTCGACGACGAGCTCTTCGAACTCGTTGTCCCAGCC
>JBOGIX010000022.1:0-7904 GCA_050744685.1 Vicinamibacterales bacterium
ATCAAGGCGGCCGAGCGGCTCACTCCCGATTTCGAAATCATCGTGGTCAACGACGGGAGCGCGGACGGGACGGCGGCCATCGCTGACGAGCTGGCACGGACGTATCCGCAGGTGCGCGTTGTGCACCACGCGCAAAACCGCGGGTACGGCGGCGCTCTGCGGAGCGGCTTCGCAGCGGCGACGCGCGACCTGGTGTTCTATACCGACGGCGATGCCCAGTACGATCCGGCGGAGATGGAAGCGTTGTGGTCGGCGTTCAACGACGACGTCGATCTCGTGAACGGCTTCAAGATCAGCCGCTCCGATCCGATGCACCGCATCCTCATCGGGCGCATCTATCATCACACCGTGAAGACCCTTTTCGGTTTGCGCGTTCGCGATGTCGATTGCGACTTCCGGCTGATGCGCCGCTCCATCTTCGAGCGCGTGTCGCTCGAAAAGAGCAGCGGTGTGATCTGCCTGGAGATGATGAAGAAGATCCAGGACGCAGGGTTCCGGATCGCCGAGGTGCCGGTGCACCACTACCACCGGGCCTTCGGCCGATCGCAGTTCTTCAACTTCCGCAGGCTCTTCAAAACGGGTGTCGACGTCATCAATCTATGGGTGGAGCTCGTCATCCGCGGTGAGCACCGGCGCCACAGAGGCGCAACCGCCGCGCCCGCGGGTGTCCCTCCCCCCGGAGACCAGGTTTGACCGCAGCCGCGGCGGGCCTGCTCGGCCGGGACCGGTATCGGGAGTTCTACCGCGATCGCCGCGTGATGATCACGGGGGGCGCCGGATTCATCGGCAGCAACCTCGCCCGCCAGCTCGTCGATCTCGGCGCCGAGGTCCTGCTCGTCGATTCGCTCATCCCCGACTACGGCGGCAACCTGTTCAACATCGCGGACGTCAGGACGCGGGTACGGCTCAACATCGCCGACGTGCGCATGCAGTCGACGATGGAAGCGCTGGTGCGGGATCGCGACGTGATTTTCAACCTCGCCGGGCAGGTGAGTCACATCGATTCGATGCGGGATCCGCACACGGACCTCGAGATCAACTGCCGCGCGCAGCTGTCCATCCTCGAAGCCTGCCGCAAGTACAACCGCCACGTGCGCGTCGTCTACGCGGGCACGCGACAGGTGTACGGGCGGCCGGACTACCTGCCGGTCGACGAGAAACACCTGGTGCGGCCGTCGGACATCAATGGCGTCAACAAGGCCGCCGGCGAGTACTACCATCTGCTCTATAACAACGTCTTCGGCGTGCGCGCCTCGTCGCTGCGGCTGACGAACGTCTACGGTCCGCGTCAGTTGATCAAGCACGACCGCCAGGGATTCATCGGCTGGTTCATCCGCCTGGCGCTCGAAGGCCGCGAGATTCAGGTGTTCGGCGACGGCTCGCAGCTCCGCGACTTCGTCTACGTGGACGACGCGGCCGATGCGTTCCTGCGGGCAGGTGCCTCGGACGCGTGCGACGGGGACGTGTTCAACGTCGGCGGCGACCAGCCAATCAGCCATCGCGAGCTGGTGCACGCGCTCGTCGAGATCGCGGGGGCGGGCACGATCCGGTTCGTCGACTGGCCGCCCGAGAAGAAGCGCATCGACATCGGCAGTTTCTATTCGGATTCGAGCAAGTTTCGTACGACGACAGGCTGGAGGCCGACCGTGCCGCTGGCCGAAGGATTGCGTCGGACGCTCGAGTTCTACCGCCAGCACCACGCCGAGTACGTCGACGAGCGCGCGAGCAACGAGGCCGTCCGGTGATTCCGTTCCTGCAGCTGACACCGGGGGCGGACGCCGCGGCCATCGATGCCGCGATCCGGCGTGTGATCGAGCGCGGCTGGTTCGTGCTCGGTCCGGAGCTCGAGGCGTTCGAGCGCGAGTTCGCCGACGCGTCGAGCGCGCCTTGCGCCGTCGGTGTGGGGTCGGGCACGGATGCGATCGCGATCGCGCTCCGCGCGCTCGGCATCGGGCCCGGCGACGAGGTCATCACCACGCCGCTGTCGGCGGCATACACCGCCCTGGCCATCATGATGACCGGCGCACGTCCGGTGTTCGCCGACATCGATCCTGTTCGCCTGACCATCGATCCCGGCGCGATCGCCGCGGCGGTCACGCCTCGCACCGCGGCGATTCTGCCGGTGCATCTCTACGGCCAGCCGGCGGACATGCCGTCGATTGCCGCCGTGGCGGAGCGGCATGGATTGACGATCGTCGAAGACTGCTGCCAGGCGCATCTCGCCACCTGCGGCGGTGAACCGGTGGGCAGCTTCGGCGCCGCCGCCGCGTACAGCTTCTATCCGACGAAGAACCTTGGCGCGCTCGGCGATGGCGGCGCGTTGACGACGACGGCGGGAGACGTGGCCGAGCGCGCGCGCCGCCTGCGCAACGGCGGCCAGAGCGAGCGATACCGCCACGCCGAGTTCGGCGTCAACTCGCGCCTCGATGAGATGCAGGCGGCCATCCTCCGCGAGCGCCTGGCGCTCTTGCCGGACTGGACGCGCGCCCGGCGCACCATCGCGCGGCGCTACCGCGCGGCCCTCGAGCCGTTCGATCTGCTGACGGTCCCTCCCGAGTGCGATCCCGGCCATGTCTATCACCTCTTCCCGGTGCTCAGCGCGGCGCGCGACGATCTGCAGGAACAGCTTCGGCGGCGTCAGGTGGAAACGCTCGTGCACTACCCGATCCCGATTCCGCGGCAACCTGCGTTCGCCAGCCAGCAGCCGCAGCAGTGCCCTGTTGCGGACCACATCTCGGCCGAAGTCTGTTCGCTGCCGCTCTACCCGACGCTCGCCGACGATGCGATCGCGCAGGTCGTCGCCGCGGTGGCAGAGGCCGTCGGGCGCCCGGCATGAACGGCGCGCCCGTCCCGCGCCAGCCTTCCGTCGTCGGGCGCCGTCTTCGTCGTCTCGCGCTGCTGGCCGTGATCGTCGTGGTGCAGTTCCAGATTTTCGAGGCGGGACTGCGGTTGTGGGGCAGCTCGGAAGCCGCGCCGTCGTTCCAGGGCCTGTTCGAGGACGATCCCGCGGCAGGCTACCGCCTGAAGCCGAACGCCCGCATCAGGTTCGCGACCTCGGAGTTCGATACCGAGATCGCTATCAATGGGGCCGGCGTGCGCGACGACGAAGAGCTCGGCCCGAAGGGGCCGAACGAGCGCCGCATCGTGATCCTCGGCGATTCGATCGTCTTGTCCGTCCAGGTGTCGTTCGGCCAGACGTTCGGGGAGCTTCTCGAGACTACCCTCAACGAGCGATCCCGCGGAGTCCGCTATCGGGTCGTCAACGCGGGTGTCCAGGGCTACGGACCGATCGAGGAGATGCTGGCGTTCCGCCGGCTCGCCCACACATTCCAGCCCGACGTCGTGCTCATGGTCGTATTCGTCGCCAACGACGCGGAGGAGGCGTACGGCTCGCGCTCGAAGCTCGACCCGGATGCGCAACAAACGGCCGCGGCGATTTCCGAGTCGCTCCTGACCCGGCTGCGCCGGCTGGTCCGGCGCAGCATGGTCCTGCAGATCGTCCGGCTTCGCGTCAACGCAGCCACGGCCAGGTTCCGGACGTTCACGCCGCCCGAGCCGCCGGCGCAGAGTTACGCGGCCGAGATGCCGCCGCGCGTCGCCGAAGGGCTCACGATCGCGCGCGACGCCTTTCAGACGATCGCTGAAGACGCGGGGCAGCTCGGTGCCCGCAGCGCGCTGGTGCTGATGCCGGCGCGGTTCCAGGTCGACGAAGGCGATTACGGGCGGCTGCGCGACATCATCAAGGATGCCGGCGGCGAGCTCGTGCGCGATGCGGCGTCCGTTCGCTTCGACGAGGCGCTCTCGGACCTGCCGCTGCCGCGGTTCGACGTGCTGCCCGCGTTCCGCCGTGCCCTGCCAGGCCCCCACCTGTTCTTCCAGACGACCGTGCACCTCACGCCGCGAGGGCACCGCGTGGTTGCCGACGCGCTCGCCGACTTCCTCGCTCGCGAGGGTCTGGTGGAGGACGCGGAGACGATGGGGCGCTGACGCGCGGCGATGCTCTTCAACTCGCTCCACTTCGTCTGGTTCTTCGCGGTCGTCTACCTGCTCTACCGCCTGCTGCCGCACCGCGGGCAGAACGTCCTGCTCCTGGCGGCGAGCTACTACTTCTACGCCGCGTGGGACTGGCGGTTCCTCGGCCTGCTGATCGGCTCCACGCTGGTCGATTACACCTGCGGGCGTCTCCTGGCGCGCGCCGAGGAGCCGCGCACGCGGCGCGCGCTGCTCGTCGTCAGCCTCGGGTTCAACCTGTCGCTGCTCGCGTTCTTCAAGTACTTCAACTTCTTCGCGGACAACCTGCACACGCTGTTCGGCGCCATCGGCTGGCAGGTCGACTTCGTCACGCTGCGTGTGCTGCTGCCGGTGGGCATCTCGTTCTACACGTTCGCAACGATGAGCTACGTCATCGACGTATACCGACGCGAGATCCCGGCGACACGCGCCCTCCTCGATTTCGCGGTGTTCGTCGCCTACTTTCCGCACCTCGTCGCGGGCCCGATCCTGCGCGCCTCGATGCTGCTGCCGCAGATCCACGCACGCCGGACGATCACCAACGATCAGCTCGCCGACGGGGCGTGGCTGATCGCCTGGGGCTACTTCCAGAAGGTCTACGTGGCCGACAATGTCGCGGGCGTCGCCTCCGCCGTCTTCGACGCCGGCACGGCGCCGAGCGGCATCAACGTCCTCGTCGGCGTGTATGCGTTTGCCTTCCAGATTTATGGAGACTTCGCCGGTTATTCGAACATCGCGCGAGGCACGTCGAAGCTGATGGGCATCGAGCTCGTCGAGAACTTCAGGTTCCCGTATCTCGTCCGTACGGCGCAGGAGTTCTGGCGCCATTGGCACATCAGCCTGTCGACGTGGCTGCGCGACTATCTCTACATTCCGCTCGGCGGAAACCGCGGCACTGACACCGAGACGCGGCGGAACCTGCTCATCACGATGGGCCTCGGAGGCCTGTGGCACGGCGCGGCGTGGACGTTCGTGCTGTGGGGGGTCTTTCAAGGAGTGCTGCTCGTCGCGTATCGCTCAGCCGCGCGCCGCCCGGCGTTTGCCGCGTGGACGACCGGACGCGGCGCCTTCAGCCGCGTGACGAGCTGGCTGGTGATGTTTCACCTGACCTGCTACGGCTGGCTGATCTTCAGGGCCCATTCGGCGCAGCAGGTGGGCAGACTGTCCGAACGGCTCTTCACCGGCTTCGCGCCATCCACGCTCGACCACGGCCGGCTCGCCACGCTGCTGGTCTACGTCCTGCCGCTGCTGCTGATTCACGCGCTCGAGGCGCGGGCCAACGACGTGCTGGTGGTCCAGCGGTTTCCGCGGGCCATCCGCTATTCTGTCTACGCCGCAACGATGTACCTGACCGTGCTCTTCGGCAACTTCGGGGGAACGGACTTCCTGTACTTCCAGTTCTGATGCTGACGCTGGCGCTCCAGGCGATGCTCGTGGGATGGGCGCCCGGTGCGGCCGTTTTCCGCCTTCCGATCGCGGACCGCGACAAGCGCGCCGCGCTCGAGGCGGGTGAGCGGCTGTTCTGGTCGATCGTCATCAGCCTCGCCATCTCGTTGTCGATCGTGCTGGCGCTTGCGGCAATGCACAGTTACACCTTCAACCGCCTGCTGGCTGCCGATGCGGCGCTTGCCGCCTTCGCGCTCGTGGCGGCGCGCTTCCGGATCTCTCTTGGCGGCGCCGCGCCTCGACCGGGCCTGGCGTTGCTGCTCCCGCTCACGCTCGTCGCGCTCGGCGGCTGGCGATTCTTTCCGCCGGCCGAGTACGTGGTCGGCGGAAAGGATCCCGGCACGTACATGAACGAGGGGATCCAGATCGCGCAGCGAGGTACGCTGGTGTACGCCGATCCGGTCGTCGCCGCCGTGCCCGCGTTCGCGCGCGACCTGTTCTTTCCCTCCCACCAGCGCCCCGAGTACTACAGCGTGCGTTTCATGGGGTTCTGGATCAGGGACCCGGAGGCGGGCACCGTCGTCGGCCAGTTTCCACACGTGTTTCCGGCGTCGATCGCCATTGGATACGGCCTGTATGGCCTGACGGGGGCGCGGGCGACGGTCGGCGTCTGGGCGATCTTCGGGTTGCTCGCCGTCTTTTTTGCCGCCCGGCGCGTCACCGGCCCGGCCGCCGCGTTCGCCGCATGCGTCCTGCTGGCGCTTCACGTCGTCGAGGTCTGGTTCGCACGCTATCCGAACGCCGAGGTGGTCATGCAGACGCTGCTGTTTGCAGCACTGCTGGCGGCCGCCCGCGCGCACGTCGATGACGACCGGTTCTTTGGTCCGGTCGCGGCAGGCCTGCTGGGACTCCTGCTGTTCCTGAGATTCGATGCGGTGCTGGGCATTGCGGGCGCCGTGGCGGGTCTCGTCGCCGGTGCCCTGCACGGACGCCGGCTGCGCATGTCGTTCGTCGTCGTGCTGGCCGCGGCGTCTGCCCTTGCCGCGTGGTACCTGCTTGGACCGATGCGCGGCTACGCCGAGCTGCCGATTGTCTTTCTGTCGAACCTGAGGCCATCGCATTACGGGAGCATCGCTGCCGCCGCCTGCGCAATGCTGGCCGGCCTCGCGATCGGTCGCCGCTATCCGGCGCTGGCCCATCGGACGGCCGGCGCCATCCCCCTCGCGCTTACGGCCACGATGGTTGCCGCGGCGGTCTATGCACTGTATTTCCGGCATCCCGGCGGCAAGCTCGCCGCGCACGACGCTTATGCGCTGCGAACGTTCGCCTATCAGTACGCCACGATCCCCGCCGTCGTCGCGGCCTTGATGGGATTCGCGATCGCGGCGCGCCGGGCGTTCTGGCGAGCGCCCGGGCTCTTCACCACGTTCGCGGTGTTCTGCCTCTTCCTCTTCTACAAGATCCGCATCGTCCCCGAGCACTTCTGGATGTCGCGGCGTTTCCTGCCAGTGATCCTGCCCGGCGTGCTCGTGTTCGCGTGCGCAGCCGCACTCGCCGGATTGCGGCGGACCGGCAGGAGCCGGTGGCTCAGCGCGGCGATCGGCGTCACCTTCATCGTCCTGCTGGCGCTCCATTACGAACGGCTGGCGAGGCCGGTGATGCCGCACGTCGAGCTCGCAGGAGTGATTCCTCAGCTCGAGACGCTTGCGGCGCGGATAAGAAACGACGAACTGCTGCTCGTCGAATCGCGCGACGCCGGCTCCGACGCGCACGTGATGGCGCTGCCGCTGGCCTACATCTACGCGCGGAACGTGCTGGTGCTGGCGGCGGCACGGCCCGACACGGCGACGTTTGCACAGTTCCTCGACTGGGCACGGAGCCGATACGGTCGCGTCTATTTTCTCGGCGGCGGCGGCACCGAACTGCTCTCGCGCTACTGGACCGCGGCGAGCGTTGCCAGCCAGCGCTTTCAGGTGCCGGAGTACGAATCGTCGAAGACCTACCCGCGGGGCGTCCGGCGAAAAGAGTTCGACTTCGGACTCTACGAGCTGCTGCCGCCCCTGCCGGACGAGGCGGCACGCGTGCTGGACCTCGACGTCGGGATCGACGACGACCTGAACGTCGTTCGTTTCCATGCGAAGGAACAGACCGAAGGACGCACCATCCGCTGGTCGCAGCGGCAGTCCTTCGTCTCGTTCCCCGTGCTGCCCGCCGGCAGCCGCGAGGTCGTGATCGTGATGAGCGCCGGCGGCCGGCCGCCGGCCGCGCCGCCGGCCGATGTCGAGGTGTACCTGGACGAACAACTGCTGGGGACGGTTCACGTCGAGGACGGTTTCGCGCCGTACACGTTCGCCATTCCTGCCGATGTCGCGGCGGCGGCGGCGCGGTCGGGACAGGTCGCACGGCTGCGGCTGGTCACGGCAGCCTGGAACCCGCACGAGGTGATCGGTTCGCCCGACGACCGTGAGCTCGGCGTAATGGTCGATCGCGTGCAGGTAAGATAGCCG
>JBOGIX010000023.1:0-3504 GCA_050744685.1 Vicinamibacterales bacterium
TAGCCCGGGCTCTTGCGCAGGCTGCGAAGCGCATAAAGCAGGTCGTGACGAAATGTGGTCATCAGTGCCTCGGGCGAATCGACGGCCGTCATTCGGGTCCCGCGTCGCGCGCGGGCCGATGCCGTCGCGCCGGGGGTTCGGCGTGTCCGGTTTGACGGTGGGCTGCGGAAGAAGGTTCCTACGGGTCAGACGCTGCGCGGCCGACGGCCGCGGCCACGAGCGCCCCGGCCATCGCTCCGAACACAGCATAGGCCACGTCGGTGCCGGACGGGTAGCGCACCGTGCTGAACAGCTGCAGCAGTTCCGCGCTCGTAGACACCCCTGCGGCTGCCAGCCCGAGGCGGCCCGTCCCGGAACGCCAGCGAGAAAACGAGAACCCGAAGGGCACGAACAGCAAGAGGTTGATCGCGGCGTCGGCGATTTTGTCCGCCGGATCGCTGAACGGGACCGGATGCACCCGGCTCCACTGCGGCCGCGCCGTCGGTCCGAGTGGAAAGCTCACGATCCACACGACCGGGATCCACCACACCCAGAGGGGAACGGTTTTGCGGAGCACCCGCATGCTCAGGCCTTCCGGAGCTCGCCGCGGCGCAGCTGCCGGTACAGATCCAGCGATTCGCGAATGATCCGGATCGCGTCCGGCACGCCGAGCATGTCCTCCACGATCACCTGCTTGTGCTCGAGGATCTTGTAGTCCTCGAAAAAGCGGCGGATCTCGCGCAGGGTGTGTCCGGGGATCTGTCCCTTGTCGGTGTACTCGGCGAACGCGGGATCGCGCACGCTGACGGCCACGATCTTGTCGTCGATGCCCTTCTCGTCGCGCATGCGCATGACACCGATGGCACGCGCTTCGACCAGCGTCAACGGATGCACCGGCTCCTGGCTGATCACCAGCGCGTCGAGCGGGTCCCCATCGTCACAGAACGTCCGGGGAATGAAGCCGTAGTCGGCCGGATAGTGCACGGCGCTGTAGAGCACCCGATCGAGCCGCAGCAGGCCGGTCTCCTTGTCGAGCTCGTACTTGTTCTTGCTGCCTTTCGGAACTTCGATGACGACGGGAAAAGCCTTTTCGACGATCGTGTCGTCGACATAGCAGTCGTGCCACGGGTGCATCCCTTCAAGGTACCACGGTGTTGCAAACTCAGGAACACTGGAACTGGGGACTCGGGGCTCGAGCCTCGCGACTCGGGGGGCTCCGGGGAACGCGTGACTGGGGGAACTGGCAACCAGGAATGACCAACTGGAAACTGGAAACTGGAAACTGAGCTACATCTTCTTCACCGCCGGCTCCGGGCGTCCTTCCCATCGCAGCTCGTAGTGGCCGCCGACGCGGACGTTCTTCACGAGGGCAGGACGGAAGCAGGCGATGCACTCGCCGGCCGGATGGCGGACGCTTCGATAGACGATGCCGTTCGAGCCTGCGTCGAGCAGCTCCTTTCCGACACGTTGCGATTCGCTGTAGCTGTCGGGACGATACAGCGCCGCCGTGGCGCGGATCGATCGCACGTCGTGAAAACGCGCCGACAGGTCGGACAGGTAGAGGCGCATCTGCACGCGCGTGTCGTAGCCGCCGACCTCGGCGATCTCGCGCGTGCGGTGATAGATCGTTTCCGCCATCGCCGTTTCCAGGGTGCGTGCCGCATACCAGGCGCCGCGTTCCGCGTCGGAGAACCTGGCGCCGCCAGCGCGAGGATGACAGTACGCGGCCATCACGACCGAGGCCATCGGGGCGCCCACGACCCATTCGTCCTTTGGAATTCGCTGCAGCAGACCGACCTCTGCGCTGATTCGATCGTTCGTCCAGTCCTCGAGCTCGAACAGCGCCTCGAGATCCGCGGGATGGGCGACGCGATCGAACAGCCCCGTTGAAGGAAAACGGCTGGGGATGAGGCGCGAGGCGCTTTTCCACCTCACGAGCGCCTGTGGCACGGACATTTCTCGTCCTCGCGGGCGGCCTGTTGCCGCCCGGGGGCCATCTTGCGGCACTCCGGCTACCCGCGGCGGCCATCGAGCAGGCGCCGGACGCGGTACAACCCGTCGATGCCCGCGTCCATCATGATCGTGAGCGGCGCGGCGCCGCCGAACACCGGATTGCTGTTCGGCAGGCGCACCCAGCCGTCGGCAAATCCCTGTTCGGGATAGAGGACCTGCAGGCTCTTGTAGATGCCGAGGATCAGCGAGAGACGAGTGAGCGTGTCGAACGACAGCGCGCCGTGCTCCCCTGCCTTGTATTTGTGATAAGTGGACGCCGCCGGCCAGCCGAGCAACGCGCGCTGTTCGGCCACCGACAACTGCCAGGCCGCCGCGATGTTGAAGAAGGTGCGCAGCGCCGGCGCCGACAACCGCTTGCGGACTTCCGGCTCGGGCCGTACGCGAACGTCCGCGCCAACCTGCCCCGCAGCCCGCGCAACCGGGCGCGCCCTTGACTCCATATGTGGAGATTATACATCACATATGGAGGATGCCGCCGTCAAGCAATGCGCATGAATGCCAGGAATGCCCATGAATGTGCTGGAACCCGAACTGTCGGCCTTTACTCCTGGGATCGTCACTCTGTTCCTGGGTTTGCCCCGATGCCTTCCTGGCATTCATGCGCCTTCCTGGCATTCGTGGCATTCCTGGCATTCCTTTATTGTGTCTTCGGCCTCGGGAATGGCTCGGGACGGTAGCGGCCGTCGCCCACGAGGACGCGGCGGGCGCGTTCGACGAAGCGCGGACGCCGGGATTCAGCGCGGGGACTGCGGGGCGGCGCGACGGCACGAGGGCGGGGTGTCGCCCGGGTGGGGATCCTGACCTCGATCAACTCGTGGCTCAGGCGGACGGAATCCGCAATGTCGGAGTGGCCGACATCGTGTGACGGGATGCGTGACGCGTCGCCGACGGAGGGCCTGGCCTCTTTCTGCTGTTGCGCGGCGGGGGCTTCGCCGTCGCGCCCGAATACGCTGACCAGAATCACCATGACGATGGCAAGCGCGCCGACCCAGCGGTTCATGACGCTACAAGGATAAGCGAGACGCGTGCCAGCCTGAATTACCGGGGAAACCACGCACTTCGCCATCACCTGTGACGGATTGCCATCGTCATTTCATCACGCGCGTACGGATCACCGCGTTGGCGGCTTCGATCCCGCGTTAGACTGCTCAGGTAGATGGCCCTGCGCACACGCCTGATCATCGCGTTCCTGCTTCTCTCGGTGGTGCCTTTGAGCGCCGTCACGTTCGTGACCCACCGCACCTGGGTGGCCACGTTCGAGAGCGCCGCACGGCGCGAAGCGTCGCAGAGCGCACTCGACATCGGCCGCCGCATGGAGCGCATCACCGCCGACGTGGGCCGCCGCATGGATCGCCTCTTTGTGAACGGCGCGCGGCCGACCGGCGCGACCGGCGCCTCGACGGTGCGCGAACGGATCGCACCAATGCTCGGCGAGACCGCGGCACTCGTGGAACGCCTCGAGTTCCACCCGGTCCCGCCGCCCGCGCCACCTGCACCGCCCGCAGCCCACGC
>JBOGIX010000024.1:0-4522 GCA_050744685.1 Vicinamibacterales bacterium
GGTTGTGAACGCGGCCAACACGCCGCTGCCTGGCGCAACGGTCACGCTCACCAGTTCACGCGCGCCCGCCCGTACGACCACCACCGACAGCCGTGGCAGCTTCAGCTTCGCAGACGTGCCTGCCGGCACCTATGAGATCGAAATCCGGCTCGCTGGTTTTGTCGCGCTCAAGCGCGTCATCATCGTGTCGGGATCGGCGACCGCTCCGCTGACGCTGACGCTACTGGCCGAGCCGTCGGTGAAACCAAGCTCACCGCCCCCGGTGCCCAAGGCAGGCGAGGCGGCGCAGGCGGCACGTGACGAGAAGAGAATCGCCGCCGAAAGCGCCCCGGGTGGCGCCGGCCGCCTCCTCGGCGGGATGCCTGCGAGCCCGGCGGCTCCGCTTCGGGTCGGCGGCGCGGGGCCTCCCGATTTCAATACCGAAGCCTACGACCGCATCGAGGACAACGATTTTCGATCCACGCGTGACGACCCGCTTTCGACCTTCTCCATCGATGTCGACACGGCGTCGTACGCGAACGTCCGCCGCTTCCTGAACGACGGGCGATTGCCCCCGCCGGATGCGGTCAGGATCGAAGAGATGATCAACTACTTCCGTTTCGACTACGGGGCGCCCAAAGGCAACGACCCGTTCGCGGTGACCACGGAGGTGACCGCCTGTCCGTGGAACCGCGCGCACCGGCTCGCGCTCGTCGGGCTGCAGGCGAGGCCGGTCGAGGCTCGCGACGCCGCGCGGAACCTGGTGTTCCTGCTCGACGTGTCCGGTTCGATGGCCTCACCGGACAAGCTGCCCCTCGTACGCAAGGCCATGCGCATGCTCGTCGACACGCTTGGCGACCGCGACCGCATCGCCATCGTTGTCTACGCAGGCGCGAGCGGGCTGGTGCTCCCGACGACGGCGGGCGATCGCAAGGAGCGCATCCACGAAGCCATTGCCCGGCTCAACGCGGGAGGGTCGACGAACGGCGGCGCGGGGATCACGCTCGCCTATCGCATCGCACAGGAACAGTTCGTGCGCGGCGGGATCAACCGGGTCATCCTCGCAACCGACGGCGACTTCAACGTCGGCGTCACCAACCAGGGGGATCTCATTCGCCTCATCGAGGAGAAGCGCGATGCCGGCGTGTTCCTTTCGGTCCTTGGCGTCGGCACCGGCAACCTGAAAGACTCGACGATGGAGAAACTGGCGGACAAGGGGAACGGCAATTACTCGTATCTCGACTCACTGCACGAGGCGCGCAAGGTGCTGGTGGCGGAGGCGGGCGCGACGCTCGTCACCGTGGCGAAAGACGTGAAGGTCCAGGTCGAGTTCAATCCGGCGCACGTCGCCGCCTACCGGCTGATTGGCTACGAGAACCGGCTGCTCAGGAACCAGGACTTCAACAACGATCGCAAGGACGCCGGAGAAATCGGCGCGGGGCACAGCGTCACCGCGCTGTATGAAATCGTGCCGCCCGGCGTGCGGCTGGATCTGCCGGCGGTCGATCCGTTGCGTTATCAACGGCCGGCCGGCAGTGACACCGAACGGCCGTCGAACAATTTCTCGAACGAGTTGATGCTGGTGAAACTGCGCTACAAGGAGCCTGAGGGAGACTCGAGCAAGCTGCTCACGTTCCCGGTCGCGAACCGCACGGCCGCGCTGTCGAAGAACACCGGCTTCGCCGCGGCAGTCGCGCAGTTCGGCATGCTGCTGCGGAAGTCGACACACCGAGGAGCGGCATCGTACGGCGAGACGGCGGCGCTGGCCAGACGGCACCGCGGATCAGACGAGACCGGCTACCGCGCGGAGTTCGTCAGGCTGGTCGAACTCGCAGACGCGCTGACGAGGCAAACCAGCTTCCAGCTACCAGCTTCCAGCTACCAGCTTCCAGCTCCCAGCCCCAGCTTCCCGCTTCACGATGACCGGAGAAGCACGATGATGATCCACGCTGAACACTGAACAGGCGAAGGCCGGAAGCTGGAAGCTGGAAGCTATTTTCCCAGCTGCTCTGCACCGACCAGCCCGGGCCTCATCGGCGGGGCGCCGGGCAGGCGATCGAAGCCGACCAGGCTCCAGCCGGCGTCGGCACGGCGGAAATAGGCGTGCACAGGCTGGCTCCACGAGGGATGATCCTCGGCGGCCGCGCTGATGTCGATGCGCACGAATGCGTTACGGTCCGATGGCAGGCCCGACGGGGCGCGGAGCTGTTCGCCGCTCCCTTCGGTTTCGCCCAGGCGGCGGGCCTCGCCCGTGTTGTTGTCGAACCGGTGCCACACGGCCTTGTACGCCGATGGCGCGGAGGCGACGCCGTGCTGGACGGCGGCGTTCTTGAAAGTCAGCGTACCGTCGGCCGCGAGCGCGGGGTCCACGACCGGGTTCACCTTCGTCAGGAAAGCGCGGCCGATCCTGTTGCGGCGGCTGATGAGCGCATCGACCAGGAACTCCTCCGCCTGCGGATCGCTCAGCATCCCGGCGCGCACCGCGGCCCGGACCAGGTCGTCAGACAGGGCCATGAGCTTGCGCGCCGCCCAGAACGTGTCGTCAGGGCGGGAGCGGACGTAGGCGGGATTCGGCACGCGCGGGCGCCAGGTTTCCGGATCGAACGCCTCCGCCTCGAAGCGGCCGACACCTCGATATTGGGGATAGTCGACCCGCATCCACGGGCGAATCACGAAACCGAATGCCAGCAGCGATCGCTTCGCCGGGCCGAACTCCGCGAGGTATTCGTAGCCGTCGCGCCGCTCACGTTTGCCGATGCCGGCGCTCCCGAGCGCGGCGTTGAAATCGATCAAGTTGTGACGGACATAGCGGCGCCCTCCTTCGGCAACCAGCGTGTCGAGCGAGTTGATCGCCTTGGCGTCGGTATGGTTCACCCACGCGCTGAAGACTCGCAGCCCGCGCAGCTCACGCCGATCCTCGTGGGGGATGACGTCGTTCGGATCGTCCGGGCGCGTGCCCTCGTACTTGAAGCCGCCGAGCGGCTGTCCCGGGAGCGCTTCACCCGCGACGACGCGATAGGTGCCGTCGGGGTTGGGATGGGCGCGGCTCAATTGCTCGTCGATGTCCGACTGCTTCATGGCGCGCCGGCCGCCGGTGCGGGTCCGGACGCGCGCATCCGCCGCAATGGCGAGATCCGACGGACGCAGCGTGGCGATGCTGGCCTGGGGTACGTGATACCCGAGCGCGTGGAACAGGCGCGTGACGATCACTTCCGTCGCCGTACCGAGCTCCGGTTCTCCCGGGGGATCGAACTTGATGAAGTACCGTTTGCCCCTGGCATCGGTGATGGTGAAGCCTGGCGAGACGCCGTTCGCCTTGCGGCTCACTTCCCACTTGCCAGCAGCCGGACCGCGATCGTCGTTCGGCCCGCGCATGACCTCGTCGGCCGTGAGCGTGCGGGAGCCCGCGCGGTTCGTGAACCAGCTGGAATCCGGGACTTCGTCGATCGTGTTGACGCTCGTCGCCCGGCCGACTTCCCGCTTTCCGGGCCGGCCGAACAGGTTGATGATCGCGTCATAGTAGAGCGACAGCTCGCGCTCCTGCACTTTCGCCGCGTCCTGGGTGTCGGGAACGCGGGCAATCGGGTCGTCGCTGTAGAACTTCGGCGCGACCCTGCCCTGCGCCGTGACGAGCGAGGAGGCCGCGGCGAGCGTCGCCGCGGCGAGCGTGATGCGCTTGCAAACGATGTTCACGTATGGAGGCCTTTACCTGATGGGGGCGCTGAACCCGAAAATGAACCGCAGCCCTTCGTTCCCTTTCGCCACCTCGATGCGCAGCACCGTCGTGGTGGGCCCGTGAAAACGGATACCCAGGCCGACGTTGCTCTTCAGATCCTCGAAGTCGAGATCGCTGCGGCGCGACGCCACCTTGCCGGCGTCGTAGAAGACGGCCATGTCGACGAACTCCTGGACGTACCACCGATACTCGCCGGTGAAGATGATCGAGTGGCGATCGCGGAACCGATACGAGGAATAGCCGCGCAGCTCTCCGGATCCGCCGAGATCGGGCAGCAGGAAAAACGGCACCTCGTTGCCGTCGTCCACCGAGGTCGTGGACGTACGGACCGATAGATCGATGACCCAGTTCCCGTGCAGGATCGGAATGAGCTGCCGCGCGATGGCGTCGACACGCCGGAAGGAGTATGGGCCGTCGTTCTGCTGCCGGTAGTCGTGGAGCGACGCGTGCAGCAGGCTGCCGTGGCGGCTGTAGCCGGGGCCCGTGCGGCTGTCGATGCCGCCGGACACGAACGTGTGCAGGTACCGCGGATCCGCGTCGATCCCCCGCATCTCGGCCGGAGTGAACAGCTCTTCGACCGACGAGCGCGCCGTGTCGGCGCCGCCGGTCTCGTAGCGTTCATAGGCCGCGCCCGCGCCGAAGCGAAGGAAACTCACGGGCCTGAGCTCTGCCTGCCCGCTGATCTCCGTCTTCGTTTCGGAATAGTCGGCGCGTGTTGTCGGCGAGTCGGGGCCGAGCGCGTAGACCGCCAGCTCCGGCGCGTCCTGCCAGCGAGCACGGCCGTTGATCCTCAGACGGCCTCGTGCG
>JBOGIX010000025.1:0-2738 GCA_050744685.1 Vicinamibacterales bacterium
GTCGGAGTTTTGTCGGGGTTGTGTCGCTTACACGAGAGCGTCAATTCATCCAGCGATGCAGGTGCTCTTCGACGAACACGTCGTCCGTGAGCTCGGGATAACTGCGCAGCACACGTTCGATCTCGTCCATCTGACCCGGGCTGAGCTCCTCGTGCGGGTCGAGACACCAGCGGCCGGCGAGCAGCCCCTGGCGCCGCAGGATCTCGTGGATCCCGGGAATGCAGCCGGCGAACCGGTGCGCCGGATCGAAGAGGGCGGCATTGGCGTCGGTGAGACGCGCGCCGAGAGCGAGCAGGTCGAGTGCGCCTTCATCGCGGCTGGCGGCGTCCGCGTGCCGTGTCACCTGCCGGCAACGCTCCAGGAGCTCCACCGCGCGCTTCGTCCACACGGCCCATTGTCCCAGCAGCCCGCCGGAAAAATGCTGACTGTCCTTGCCCTGTCGGCCGGGAAACGGCGTCACGAGGTCTGCCACGATCGCATCATCGTTGCCCGTATACAGGGCGATGTCGCGCCGCCCGCTCTGTGCCAGGGCGGTGACCACGTCGAGCGTGCGATAACGATCGAACGGGGCGATCTTGATGGCGACGACGCGCTCGATGTCGAAGAACCCTCGCCAGAAATCACGATCCAGCACGCGCCCGCCGACCGCGGGCTGCAGATAGAAGCCGACGACCGGAATGCGATCGGCGACGCGGCGGCAGTGCTCGAGCACGGCGGCGTTGTCCGCGTCGCGCAATGCGGCAAGACTCAGGAGCCCGCCATCGTATCCGAGCGATACGGCCAGCTCCGCCTCGCCGAGGGCCTGCCGCGTCTGTCCGCAGATCCCCGCGATCATCAGCGGCGGCGAATCGCGCCGCCACTCGCGGACGGCGCGCAGGGCGAGCGCGAGCACTGGCTCGAACAGGCCGACGCCCGGATCCCGGATGGCGAACTGCGTGGTGTGGACGCCGACGGCGATACCGCCGGCGCCGGCGTCGCAGTAGTAGCGCGTGAGGGCCACCTGGCGCCGCTCGTCGAGCCGGCGCGCTTCCGTCAGCGCAAGCGGATGCGCCGGGATGACCATGCCGCGGAGCAGGGCGCGGCGCAGTTCCGCGAGGTTGTCCGCGTCAGAACCGGCCATCGGTGACCTCGAAGTGCGTGGGCTTGTTCAGCAACGAGCCGCCACGCCTGATCCAGTGCGCCACCCACTGCGTGAGTACTTGCAGCGGGACGTTCGGCTCTCCAAGGCGCGCGCGGCACCGGCTGGAATCGCTCAGCAGCGCGACCGGACCTTCCTGGTTCGTGAAGGTGGGGGTCTTGCCGAATTCGACGCCGAACCACTGCGCCATCTCGCGAACCGAGATGCGCTCGGGGCCGGTCACGTTCAACACCTCCGGCGGCGATGCGCACAGCTCCAGGCTGCGCAGCGCGTAGCTGTTGGCGTCTCCCTGCCAGATCGCGTTGAAGAAGCCCATCGTGAGGTCGATTGGCTCGCCCTCGAACACCTTGCGGGCAATGTCCACCAGCGTGCCGTACCGGAGATCCACGGCGTAGTTCAACCGGTAGATGAGCGCCCGCAGCCCCTGTTCGTGCGCCACGAACTCCATGACGCGCTCGCGGCCGAGGCACGACTGCGCATACTCGCCCACAGGAGCCGGAACGTCGTCTTCCTTCGATCCCGGACCTTCGGACGGTACCAGCGGGTAGACGTTTCCTGTGGAGAAAACGACCATGCGCGAGTCGTGGTAGTGCTCGGCGACGCGGGCAGGCACGACCGTGTTGGTGATCCAGGTGAGGTCGGTGCGATCGAGCGTGCCGAACTTCCGTCCGGCCAGAAAGAGAACGTTCGGCGTTCGCGGCAATGCGGCGATCCCTGCCGGATCGAGGAGGTCGCACGCGAGCGTCTGAATGCCGTTCGCTTCGAGGCCCGCCCGAACGTCAGCGGATGAGAAGCGTGACGCCGCCAGGACGCGGCGGGCTGATCCGGCGCGGCGAAGCGCACGCTGGATGCGGCGCGCCAGCGACGGTCCCATCTTGCCGCTTGCGCCGAGCACGAGTATGTCGCCATCGAGCGCGGCAACGCACTCGATATCCGCATCCGAGGGATCGGCGAGGATGTCTTCCAGCTCGGATTCAGTGTCGATGCGCTCGGGTAGACTCATGGCGGACGGGCGGTCGGCGGTATCGCTGGCGCTCCGACGCACGATACCAGATGCGCGGGGAGCCGGGGAAGCTGATGGCGGCGAGGTGATCCGCGCGAATCGACCTGGGCCGGCGTCAGGGGGAGCCCCGGCCTGATCAAGGGTGCGCGATGCGCACGCCGGCGCTCCACGCGCTGTAGCCGCTCGTCGCGTTCCAGGCCTGAATCCACCACGTCGCCGATTCCGCGCCGAAGGTGGGCGT
Source organism: Vicinamibacterales bacterium (assembly GCA_050744685.1). Classification (GTDB taxonomy): domain Bacteria; phylum Acidobacteriota; class Vicinamibacteria; order Vicinamibacterales; family 2-12-FULL-66-21; genus JACCXG01. Next base: position 2,383 of record JBOGIX010000025.1, read on the forward strand.
CAGCGTGATGCTGCAGGTGCTTCCGCACCGGGCCTGGGCGAGCGTGTACCACGTGCGCACGCGGACCACACCGGCACCGTCGGTGACCCAGAGATAGTGGTATGTCGCTCCGGGCACGGCGTTCCATCGGAACTCGATGTGTGGCCACTCGGGAACCGCGCCGGTCGGACTGATCAGCGTAGGCCGGGCCAATGGTTGCTGCATGTAACTGACGGCACGGCTCCACTGACCGTATCCGCCTTGCGCATTCCAGGCCTGGATCCACCAGAAGATCCGCCCCGGGCGGAGCGGCACGGCGGTAGTGATTGCGCAGCGGCCGGTGTTCAGGGGGCAGCCGGCCTGCACGTTCGTAAACC
>JBOGIX010000026.1:0-3828 GCA_050744685.1 Vicinamibacterales bacterium
CGATCGAACCGCACTTCGAGCGTGTGCTCCACCGTATCGATGAAGTTGCGGCAGTCGGTCGCGGTCTGGAAGCCGAGCACGCTGCTTCGCAGCAGGCTGTCGAGGATCTGATGGCGCCACGGACAGATCTCGAACGTCTGCCAGTTCGGCCACGGCACGTGCCAGAAGGTGACGATCGTCGCCGCGGGCAGGCGTTCGCGAATGATGGCGGGCGCCAGCGCGAGGTGATAGTCCTGCACGAGGATGACGGGCGACTCGGTCGTGGCCTCGTCGCAGACCGCATCGGCAAAGCGCGCGTTCACAGCCCACGCATTCTGCAGGTCGTTCGAGCGGAACACGGGACGGACGTGCGCGCGATGGCACAGCGGCCACAGGGCCTCGTTGGCAAAACCGTAATAGTACCCCTGCTGCTCTTCCTCGGTCAGCCACACGCGCCGGAGCCGGTACTCCGGCGCGTCCGCCGGCACCGTCAATCCTTCGCGATCGATCGCCGTGAGCCGATCCCCGGAGCCCGACCCGTGCGCGATCCACACACCTCCGCACGCCGACACCAGCGGCTCGACCGCGTTCACGACACCCGAGGACGAGTGCGTGACGACCAGGCGGCCAGCGCTGTCGTGTTCATGTGAATACGGCTCGCGGTTCGAGACGACGAGGAGTTGCGTCCCCTCGCACAGTTCCCGCAGCCAGTCGTAATTGCGTCGTTGCAACATCGATTCTCCTTCCGGCGGTCCCGGCGCCGCCGCGGACAGGGAGCCTTTATTGCGAGCCCTTCAGACAGACAATCGCAGCGCGTTCGTCCGACCGGGACTTCACGTTCTCATCCTCAGAGCATTACAGTGCAGGGAGGCCCCGGTTGGGCATCGGGTATAGCGGGGAGATGGGAGGGAAATGCATACCAGCTTCCGGCTTCCAGCTTCCCGCTTCCAGCTTCCGGCTTCCAGCTTCCAGCTGGCTGACCGTCCGCCAGTCCCGGGGCATCGCTAATCGGAACGGCCGATGCAGGTCAGCAGCGAAGCGCAACCATGGCCATTGACCCCGGGGGAAAGCTGGAAGCTGGAAGCTGGAAACTGGAAGCCGACAATCGAAAGGACGATTAACCATTCGCCCCCCATCCCCTGACGTCATCGTCCGTTTGAAAGAGGCGGCTCGGCTGGCGTTGCTGCTCGATTACGACGGCACGCTCGTGCCGATCGCGCCTACGCCGGAGCTGGCGCGGCCGGACGCCGAGCTGCTGGCGTTGCTCGGTGGGCTCGCCGCGCGGCCGGGCACGAACGTTCACCTCGTGAGCGGCCGGCCGTCGGACGCACTCACGGCATGGTTCGGGCATTTGCCCGTTGCGCTGTGGGCCGAGCATGGTGCGTACTGCCGGCTTTCTCGCGAAGAGGCCTGGCGATCGACGCTGCCAGTTCATACGGAGTGGATGTCGGACGTGTACCCGATCGTCGACGAGATCACCGCGGGCACGCCCGGATCGATCGTCGAGCAGAAGCAGGCCTCGATCGCCTGGCATTATCGCGGCGCCGATCCCGAGCACGGCACCGCGCAGGCCCACGAGCTGCGGGTCCGCCTGCGGCGCGTGCAGCATCGCCATGCCGTCGACGTGCTGGAAGGACGCAAGGTCATCGAGATCCGGATGACCGGGGTCAGCAAGGCCGTGGTCGCCCGGCACCTGCTTGTTGCCGGCCACGATCCGGACATCCTCGCGATCGGCGACGACTGGACGGACGAGGACCTGTTCAACGCGCTGCCCGAGTCGAGCGTGACCGTCGCGGTCGGGCGGCGCGGCAGTTCGGCCGACTATCAGCTGCCGGACGATCACGCGGTGCGGCGGCTGCTCGCGACGATCGTGGAGAAGGTCTGAGATTCGTCAACACCCAACCTCCAACTCCCAACTGCCAAGGCGCGCAGACCGCGAGGGCGGGGTAGAAGTCGAGCCAGCCAGCTAGAAAGCGCGACCTTCACCCAGGTGCTTCGAATCTCGTGCTTTGGGAGTTGGCGGTTGGAAGTTGGGAGTTGACGACGATTAAGCAAAATACACCCACAATCCGAAGACAAACAGCGCGAGCGCGATCGACGTGGCGAGCTGGATGCGAAACAGCTGCTTCGATCGCGCGGCGGCCGGAATGTACGCCGACTCGAGCGTCCTGAACGTGAGGCCCGTGAGGCGCGCGAGCGAGGGCACTTCGGACGCCAGCGAGACCAGGACGAGCAGCACGGCGCTGACCACGAACAGCACCACGGCGAAGTGCAGGAAGTTCATCGACACGAACGTCGACACCAGCGGCGCCTGCGCGAGCGCGCTGCCGCGGTTCAACTCGAGGATGAAACGGGCGGACCCGAGCACGGCGCCGGTGCCGAGCGCCGTGATCGCGCCGTAACGATTTGCGCGCGGCCAGAAGACGCCGAAGAGGAACACCGCCGCAATCGGCGGGCTGATATACGCCTGCACGCTCTGCAGGTAGATGTATACCTCGGCGCTCAGGTAGCGGATGAACGGCACCCACAGAATGCCGAGCGCCACCATCAGCACGGTGAAAATGCGGCCGACCGCGACCAGCCTGGCTTCGCTCGCCGCCGGATTCAGCTTCTTGTAGACGTCGAACGTGATCAGCGTCGAGGCCGAGTTGAAGGTGGCCGCGAGCGACGACATCAGCGCCGCGAGCAGCGCGGCCACCATGATGCCGACGAGCCCTGGCGGCAGGAGGCGGACGACGAGCGTCGGGTAGGCTTCGTCTCCCGTGATGTCGGGGTACAACGCGCGGGCGATGAGGCCAGGAAGCACCAGCACGAACACGGGCAGGATCTTCAGCAGCCCACAGAAGATCGCGCCGCCGCGCGCGTCCTCTTCGCTCCTCGCGCCGAGCACGCGCTGCACAATCACCTGATCGGTACACCAGTACCAGATGCCGAGGATCGGCGCGCCGAGGAAGATGCCGGTCCACGGAAAATTCGGATCCGACATCGGCTTGATCATGTGAAAGAAGTCGGGGGGCAGCGAGGCGCGCAGCCCGTCCATGCCTCCGGCCTGCGACAGCCCGATCAGCGTCAGCGCGATGGCCCCGCCGAGCAGCACGATCGCCTGCAGCAGCTCCGTATAGATGACGGCCGCCAGCCCGCCGAAGATCGTATAGATGCCCGTTGCGACGACCATCACCAGCGCCGACGTGTAGAAATCCCACCCGACCGTCTGCCGCAGCACGAGCGCGCCGGCATACAACGACACCGAGATCTTCGTGAAGATGTAGGCGAGCACCGACACCGTCGTGAGATACCACCGACAGGCCGGCCCGTAGCGGCGCTCGAGGAACTCCGGCATCGTGTAGACGTTGGTCCGCACGTAGAACGGCACGAACACCCACGCCAGCGTCATGCACATGAACACGGCCAGCCACTCGAAGTGTCCGACCGCCAGCCCGGAGCTCGCGCCCGATCCCGCGAGCCCGATGAAATGCTCGCTCGAGATGTTCGTGGCAAAGAGTGACGCGCCGATGGCGATCCAGCCGACGCTGCGATCCGCCAGGAAGTAGCTGCGGCTGGTCCTGGCGCGCCGGAAGAAATAGGCGCCGATGCCGAAGACCACGGCAAAGTAGATGGCGACGATGACGTAGTCGAGCGCGGTCATCGTCCCGCCTCGTAGATGCGAATCTGGGAGATGCTCCAGCGTTGTGCGACCGGCGGGCGCCCTGTCTGGTTGATGCGGATGAACTTCGCCTCGACCGGCGCGAACGCAATAACCGTCGTCGGAGTCCCTCCCGCGCCCTCGGCAATCGGCGCACCCCACGTCGCCCCGTCGGCCGAGACCTGCACGGAATAGCTGAACGGGCC
>JBOGIX010000027.1:0-3876 GCA_050744685.1 Vicinamibacterales bacterium
GCATGGCGTCGGACGAAGCGCGCCGGCTGTTGACCGAGGAGGCGGCCAGCCGCCGCGTCGGCGAAGGCACCATCCAGTATCGGCTCAAGGACTGGGGCATCTCGCGCCAGCGTTACTGGGGTACGCCCATCCCGGTCGTCTACTGCGAGAAGTGCGGCATGCTGCCCGTGCCGTACGACAGTCTACCGGTGGAGCTGCCGCGCATCACGGAGTTCACCGGGCGCGGCGATTCTCCGCTCGCGCAGGTGCCGGAGTTCGTGAACACCACCTGCCCGCAATGCGACGGTCCGGCCAGGCGCGAAACCGACACGATGGATACCTTCGTCGATTCGTCGTGGTACTTCTTCCGCTTCTGCGATCCGCACAACGAAAACCTGCCGTTCGAGCCGGAGAAGGTCGCGTACTGGGGCCCCGTGGACTTTTACAGCGGCGGCGTCGAGCATGCGATCCTGCACCTGATCTACTCGCGGTTCTTCTGCCGCGTCTTCCGCGACATCGGCATGACCCAGCTCGACGAGCCGTTCGCGCGGCTGCTGACGCAGGGCATGGTCCTGAAACAGGGACAGGTGATGTCGAAGTCGAAAGGAAACGTGGTCGATCCCGACGACATGATCCGGAAGTACGGCGCCGATGCGCTGCGGCTGTATGTGATGTTCGTCGCGCCCCCCGAAAAAGAGATCGAATGGACGGACGCGGGGCTGGAGGGAAGCTTCCGGTTCCTGGCGCGCGTCTGGCGCCTGATTGATCAGCTTGCGGAAACGATTGGCGGCGACGGGATTCCGAGCCCCGAAGGGCTGGCGCTGGACGATGCGGAGCGGGCGGTTCGCCGAAAAGCGCACGACACAATCCGCCGCGTGACGCTGGATCTGGACCCGCGCGTGCACCTCAACACGGCCGTCTCGGGGCTGATGGAGCTGGTCAACGAGCTGTATGCGTTCTGCAGCCGGCCGGAGTGCACGCTGATCGGTCCCGAGATCGAGGATCCGGCGAGCGTGGGCAGCATGGCGCGGTCGGAAACCGTCGCGGTGTTGAAGGAGGCGGTTGAGGCGCTGATTCTGATGATCTCGCCCTTCGCACCGCATATGGCAGAGGAGCTCTGGGAGCACCTGGGCCACGCCGGCGGCGTGGCTGCCGCAGGCTGGCCGAAGTACGATGAAGCGGTCGCGCGCGCGGAGCAGATCGTCGTTCCCGTCCAGGTGAACGGCAAGGTGCGGGGACGCTTGACCGTGCCAGCCGACATCAGCGAGGAAGAGCTCCGGAAAACGGCGCTCGCGGATCCGCAGGTCACCAAACACCTGAAAGGGAAGACGATCAAGAAGGTCGTCGTCGTCAACGGTCGGCTCGTCAGCATCGTGACTGACTGACGCCCTCCGGCGTCAGCTGCAATGCCGAGAGTGCCAGGAATGCCAGGAATGCCAAGAATCAGGGGAGATGCCCGTAAGTCGCGACCGGTTCTGATGACCGCACAGCGACCCTTCGACGTGCTCAGGGTCGCCCCGAGCGAAGTCGAGGGGCGAACAGCGAACAGCGAACAACGAAATCCGGTACTCGCGCGAGCGGCGATCATGGCGGTGCTCGCCGTGTGCACCGTAGTGTCGGCCTGCGGCTACTCGCTCGCCGGTCGCGGATCGTTCCTTCCCGATTACATCCGCACCATCGGCGTGCCGCAGTTCGCCAATCAGACGACCGTCTACGATATCGACCGTCGCGTCTCGGAACGTGTTCGCAGCGAGCTGATCAATCGCGGCCGGTACCGTGTCGAGCCGGTCGCTGCGGGGATGGACGGCGTACTCTCCGGCGAGATCAGCTCCATCACGGTGACGGCGGCGGCGTTCAACCAGCAGCAGCAGGCCACTCGTTACGTGCTCACCATGACGGCTCGCGTCGAGTTCACGGATACCCGGAGCGGGAAGGTGCTCTGGGCGAATCCGGCACTGGCGTTCCGCGAGGAATTCGAACCGACGACCGGCGCCACCATCACCGACGCCACGGCGTTCTTCGGGCAGGACACAAACGCGATGGACCGCATCGCCGCCGAGTTCGGCCGCTCCGTCGTCAGCGCGTTGATGGAGGCCTTCTGACCGTCATGGCCGCTTCGAGCCCTGCGGCCGTTCGCCAGCAGATCGCCAAGGGCAACCCGGATCCGCTGTATCTGATCGTCGGAGACGACGAGGCGGAGATGGCCAACCTGGCAGCCGACCTGGCGAGCGGCCTGGTTGACGATGCGTTGCGCGCGTTCAATTCGGATCGCATGTACGCCGGCGAGCGGGGAGCCGGCCCCTCGGCGATCGTCGAGGCGGCACGCACGCTCCCCATGATGTCCGACCGCCGCGTCGTCGTCGTGCTGCGCGCCGAGAAGCTGCTGAAGCCGAAGCGACGCGGCAAGGCCGTGGGCCCGGACGCGGATGCTGCAGAAGGTGAAGAGAACGCCGAACCGCCGAGCGATCTCGACGTGCTCGACGCCTACGTCCGCGATCCGGTGCCGCAGACCACGCTCGTGCTCGTGGCGAGCGACGTCGATCGCACGCGGAAGATCTACAAGACCCTGCAGAAGCACGCGACGATCGTGGAGTGCTGGGGCCTGAAGGGCAGTCGCGACGCGAAATTTGTCGACCTCCGCGACGTGGCGCGCCGGGCGGAGCAGCTGGTGCGTGAAGCGGTCGAGAAGGCCGGCCAGCAGATCAATCCGAAAGCCGCCCGGTTGATCGCGGCCAGAGCCGGCACCGACATCGCGCGCCTGCGCAATGACATCGATCGGTTGCTGCTCTACGCGGCTGGAAAGCCGAACATCACGGAGGAGGACGCGCGCGAGATCGCGAGCGCGGAGACGTCGCAGGACGACTGGGCGGTCACCAACGCGATCGAGCGGAAGGACACGGCCAGGGCACTGCGGGAGCTGGCGTTGGCGCTGGACAGCGGCGGCGTGTCCTATCAGATCCTCGGACAGCTCGCCTGGTTCGTGCGGGAGAAGATGGTGAATGCAGATGCGCGGCGGGTGCCCGCGGCCATCGAAGCGCTCTTCCGCACCGATCTGGAGCTGAAGAGCTCGGGCGGGGACCCGCGCGTGCTGCTCGAGCGGCTGGTGGTGGACCTATGCCGCGGCTGACTTCTTGACGACGCGGGCGGCGAGACGCGATTTGTAGCGCCCGGCGGTGTTGGCGTGGATGATCCCCTTGCCGGCCATCTTGTCGACCAGCGAGATCGTGTTGCGCAGGGCGTCCTTTACCTCGTCGGCGGTGCCGCCGTCGATGGCGGCGCGGATGTCGCGGAGCGCGCGGCGCAGCCGGGTCCGCATCTGGCGGTTCGCCTCGCGGCGTTCAACACTCTGACGATGCGCTTTCAGCGCCGAATCATGACTTGCCACAGTTGATCCTGATCCTTGTCGTGCACGTCGCCGCCCGGGGCGCGGGACCTGCGGAAAACACGAGCCCGCCGGCGGTGATGCCGGGGCTTCCCACAAACCCCTGATTATAGCATGGACGCCCTACGCATCGACGTCTGGCTGGATGTCGCCTGCCTCTTCCGGACGCGGTCCGAGGCGCAGAAAGCCTGCAAAATCGGCCGGGTCGAGGTGAACGGCCAGGCCGCCAAGCCGCACCGCGAGGTGCGGGCCGGCGACGAGATCGTCATTACCCGGCCGCTCGGCCGGAAGCAGACCGTCATCGTCCGAACGCTCGCGGACAAGCACGTGCCGAAGGCTGAAGCCAGGGAGATGTACGAGGATCGCACACCGCCGCCGACCGATGAGGAAGTCGAGATGCGCCGGATGATGCGCCTTACACGTGCGCTGTCGCGCACGCCCCCGGTCACGCCGGACAAGCGGGAGCGGAGGCGGAGTCGGAAGCTGAAGGAAGGGTCTTCCTAGATCCGAGGGGC
>JBOGIX010000028.1:0-4376 GCA_050744685.1 Vicinamibacterales bacterium
CCCGCGTCGTTGCAGCTCTCGATGACACGCCGCACCACGGTGCCGGGTGCAGTCGGGAGCGCGATGATCGCTTCGTCCACCCCGTGCGAGTCGGCGATCTCGGCAAGCGAGGCAAGTGGTCCGAGAACGGTGGTGGCCTGGATGCGCTTGCCGTGCTTCGCCCGGTCGTCATCGAGGAAACCGACGACGTCCATGTGCAGTGCCGGGTTGCGGTGGATCTCGCGGAGCACCAGGATGCCTGCCTCGCCGGCGCCGACGATCAGCATGCGCTTCGGCCGGCCGTCAGGCGCACCGCCTGACCGCCCCCGTCCCCTGGCCGCCGTCGTCTCGCTGAACACGCGAACGGCCATGCGGACCCCGCCGGTGCAGGTGAGCGTCACGAGCCAGTCGATCAGGACGATCGAGCGCGGAAACTGGTACGAATAGCCGAACAGTTGCGCCTGGGCCATGACGATGACGCCCATGACCGTCGCCACCAAGACCTCCGCCGCTGATACGGCGAGGATCACGGCCACCAGGTCCCAGATGCTCGCGTAACGCCAGTACCGCTTGTAGAGCCCGAAGGCGAGGAACACCACCGGCTTCACGCACAGCGCCACGGTCAGGAAGAGGGGGAACTCCTGCCGGTGGTACACGAACAGTACGTCGAAGCGGAGGGCGAACGCGGCGGACGCGGCGAACGTCACGAGGAGGGCGTCCGCGAGCAGGACGTAGCGGTTTCTCGTGAATCGGAACGCCCCGGCTGGAGCCGGCGCCCTTTCCGACAGTCGATGGCGGCCCTCCTCGATCACTGTGATGGCCCATAGCGCGAGGGAGACCGCGAGCAGCACGAGCGCGAAGGCCATGAATGCAAGCTGGGCTCGGAACAGCAGACCGAAACCGGCAGCGCTTGAGAGGATGGCGGCCGCCGCATACAGCAGCGTAACCGCCTGGTGTGACCAGCCAGCGATGACCAGCCGCTGATACAGATGGGATCGGTGCGCCTGCAACAGGTTCTCGCGGCGCGCGGCGCGGCGAACAAACGTGAAGACGCTGTCGAAGATGAACGGCCAGACCACGGCGGCGCCGAAAATGGCCAGCACCGGGTCCTGCTTCGCGCCGATCACGGGCAGCGCCGCGAACAGGAAACCGAGAAACACCGCGCCCACGTCGCCCATGAAGATCGTGGCTGGCGACCAGTTGTGGCGCAGGAACCCCAGAGAGGCGCCGGCCAGCAGCCAACCGAGCGCGGCCACAGCCGGCTGGCCCGTCACCGTCCCGGCTATGCCCCAGGCGAGCCCGGCGATCACTCCCTGCGCGCCCGCCATGCCATCAACGCCGTCCATGAAGTTGTAGGCATTGGCGAACCCGACGATCCACCAGACCGTGGCCACTGCGCCGACGGCTCCCGGGTCGACGCGACCGACAAACGGGAGCGTGATCTGCTCCAAAGGCCCCATGCTCCCGAGCAGGACGCCGGCGGCCATCGCATGGACCACGAGGCGGACCACGACGGACAGCCCGCGATGGTCGTCGATCCAGCTCACCGCGGCAACCAGGCAGCCGGCGAGCACCGCCGTCAGCACGTGCGACGGAGAGACTGCCGCGGCGGTCGCCAGGCCGAACTGCACGGCCAGCATGCCGGCCAGGGTGACGACGACGATGGCAATCCCGGCGCCGGTTGGCGTGGGGCGCGTGTGGGAGCTGCGCTCGTTGGGCACGTCAACGAGTGCGCGGCGCCGCGCCCACGTCACCATCCGGCCGGTGATGTCGGCGGCGACCATTGCCGCCAGTACGAGGAGAACGATCGCGGTCATGGTTCGAGAAGCGGTCCCGGTGCCACCGACGGCGCGGGAGCGGCGACTGGTGCGCGAGAGGCGACATACCATCGCGCCGTCTCCGCGAGCCCTTGCTGCCGCGTGAACGGGGGCGCGAACCCGGTGACACGGGAGTAACGCGAGACATCGAGGCGCAGGGACCCGAGCAGCCTGTCGGACTCGGCGGACCGGAACGGGAACGGCATCACAGTCGAGATGACATCGCCCGCGCGGCCGAGCCCGCGGATCAGGACTGCCGGCACCGGCAGCAGCCTGGCCGGACGGCCGAGCGCGCACGCGATGTCGCGCACGAGCTGACCGGTCGAGATATCGGCTCCATCGCTCACGAAGAACGGGGTCGGCGGCAGGGGACCGATGTGCACGACCGCCGCCTCGATCGCCGCTGCAGCGTTGCCGGCATACATGAGGGCGCGGCGGTTGTTCACCAGGCCGAACGGCAGCGGCACACCGCGGTGCACGAGGTCGAAGAGCCGGTGCATGTTTCCCTTCACGCGGGCGCCGTAAAGCAGCGGCAGCCTCAGGATGCACAGGCGCATGCCGCTGGCGCCGGTCGGTTCCATCACGAGCCGTTCAGCTTCGAGCTTGCTGCGTCCATAGTCATCGACCGGCGCGGCAACGACCTCGTCTCCCCAAGTGCCCTTATCGGTCGATTCGCCCGCTGCCTTGACCGAGCTCGCAAGAACAAACGCAGATGCGCCCGCAGCCATGGCCTCTTCCAGCACGGCGCGTGTCCCCTCCACGTTCACAAGGCGGTAAGCCTCGCGCGCACCGCCGTCGAAGTCGTCCATGACGTGGACCCGCGCGGCCAGATGGATCACCCCTCCGGCGCCCGTCATCGCCCGCCGCATCGACCGCCGATCGAGAACATCCGGAACGACGACGGGCTCCACTCCTGCCGGCACGATCGCTCCGCTCCGACGCACCACGCCGCGCACGGATATCCCGCGCGCGACCAGACGCTCGCAGACGTACCTGCCGAGAAATCCCGCGGCGCCGGTGACGACCACGGGGCCCGACAGTGGAAGGATTGATCGGTCCAACATGCAACCAGCATTCAACCAGCGACGCGCGCCAGGAGATTGTCAGCTTCCGGTATAGGTAATCGAGTCGCTGAATGCCCGCGTCCAGGCGCCGCCCCGCCGGAACCTGACATACACGGTCTTGCCGCCCGCGCCTGCCGCAAGCGTCCACGATTTCGTGCGCGCGTAAGCTTCAACCGACGACCAGCTCACCCCGTCGTTCGAGAACTGCATCGCGTCCACCGCGGGGTGGGGCGGCGAAAGGGCCAGCATCACGGTCGTCGTTGCCGTCGTATACGCCCCCTCGTCGATCTCGATGTTGCCGGCGAGATGAAACTTCCAGACGTCGTTCACGAGGAACCCGGCCGAGAGGTACAAGTCTCCTTCGTGCGTGTAGGTCGCGGCGGCGTGGCGCGGGCTCCACGGCGTCCCCGCCAACTCCATCCAGTTGACGCCATCGGCCGAGACCCACGCGTCATTCCTGAGCTGTCCTGCGGCGCCCGGCGTGTCGCGGCCGTTGTGGCCGGCGAAGACCCAGAGCTTGTCAGCATAGACCGTGGTGTTGTGGTGCAACCGCCCCGGCCAGGGTGCATCGGCGGTGGCGCGAGTCCAGGTCACCCCGTCGGCCGAGCTCCAGACATCGCGGAAATACCGCTCCGTCGTGACCGAGCCGTACGTATACTGCCCTCCGCCGACGATCCAGATCTTGCCGTCGAAAACGACCTGGCCGTGGATGCCGCCCCGCCCCTCCCACGGCGCGTGCTCGAGGACACGCGTCCAGGTGACGCCGTCGGTGGAGCTCCAGACGTCGTTCAACGGGGTGTACGAGAAGTTGGTCAGGTCGAACCCGCCCATGAGCCAGATCCTGCCGTCGTGCACGACGACATATGGCTTGTATCGCGGTCCGAATGGGCCTCGAGCGAGGGCCAGCGTCCAATGCAGTCCGTCCGACGACGTCCAGACATCGGGATTGCCGTAGCCCCCGATGATCCACATCCTGTCGTTGAAGACCACGCAGCCGCAGACGTGATTGCTCCACGGCGCCAGGCCGTCGAAGCGCCAGTCCGCACCGTCGGTCGACGACCAGATCTCGCTTGGCGTGTTCTGGTGGGTCTGCGTGTCCCAGTTCCAGCCGCCGAGCTGCCACATGCGGCCGTTGAATACCAGCGCGCCCACGCCGTCCCGCGGCCCCCAATCGGCCTCTGCCGTGACGAGGCGCCAGAGCGCGGAACCGCCCCGCGCGATCACCAGCGTCTTCTCCGGAGAGAGCGCGCGGCCGCTCGCGGAATCGATCGTCCTGAGCCGGACGAACCGGCTCGCGATATTCGGCACCGTCCAGTTGTACTGGCGGGCTGATGCGCTGACCGTCGCGATCGATTCCCAGGTCGCGCCGTTGTCCAGGCTGTATTCCAGCTCGATCGCGCCGAGCGACACGTCGGCTACCCACGTGATCGTATGCGCAGTCCCTGCCTGCCACAGCTGACCGTTCGCCGGCGCCAGCAGCGTCGTCAGATGACGGTGCCCGGCGGCTGGGAACGTG
>JBOGIX010000029.1:0-6032 GCA_050744685.1 Vicinamibacterales bacterium
CGTGGAGACCGTCAGCGGCGCCGGGCTCGTCGAGGGCGCGATCATCGACAAGAGCATCGTCGGGATGCGCAGCTTCGTGTCGAGCACGATGCAGCACGGCAACCTCTACCTCGCCGGCGACGCCGCGCACATCGTCCCGCCGACCGGCGCAAAGGGATTGAACCTCGCCATGGCCGACGTGAGCCGGCTCGCCGAGGCCTTCGACGCGTTCTATCGATCGGGCCGCACGGATCTGCTCGACGCGTACTCGGATGCGTGCCTGCGGCGCACCTGGCGAGCGCAGCGCTTCTCGTGGTGGATGACCACGATGCTGCACCGCGCGCACGATGAAACCCCGTTCGACCGCAAGCGCCAGCTCGCCGAACTCGAGTACCTCGTCAGCTCCGAGGCCGCGATGACGAGCCTCGCTGAGAATTACGTCGGCACTGCTTTCTGAGCCTTGCTGTTCGCTGTTCGCGGTTCGCGGTTCGGGGCGAGCTCGGCGGGCTTTGAAGCGCGAATAACGAACAGCGAACAGCGATTAGTGGAGCGTCCACCCCCCATCGACCATGAGCACGTGGCCGACCACCATGTCCGAGAGATGGCTGGAGAGGAACAGCACGGCGCCGATGAGATCTTCCGGCTGGTTCCAGCGGCCCGCCGGCAGCATCTGTGTCGTGGCCCACTCCTTGTAGCCCGGGCGCTCGAGGATCACCTTGCGCGATTCCGTTTCCGTGATGCACGGCGCGACCACGTTGACCGACACACCGTGTCTCGCCCACTCGAGCGACAGCGCGCGCGAGAGGTGGTGCACGTTGGCCTTGGCGCCGGCATATACCGCGCGCCCCTGGAAGGCGACGACGCCGAAGTTGGACCCGATGTTGATGATCTTGCCGCGGCCCTGAGGGATCATCACCCGCGCCGCGGCCTGGCACGCGAAGAAGACGCTCTTCACCGACGCCGACATCGTCTTGTCGAACTCTTCCTCGGTCACCTCCAGCGCGGGCGTCGTCCCGGTCCAGCCGGCGTTGTTGACGAGGATGTCGATGCGGCCGAACGCGTCTTTCGTCTTCTCGACCATCGCCTGCACGTCGGCGACCTGCGAGACATCCGTCGGCACGATGATCGCCTGCCGCCCGAGCGCTTCGATCTCTGCCTGGACCTGTCTGATCTCCTCCTGACGTCCTTCGGGATGCTTCGCGAGCACGAGGTGCGCACCGGCCCGCGCCAGCCCCACGGCGATCGCCCGACCGATGCCTTGCGAGGCGCCGGTCACAATCGCAATCTTGTCTGTCAGGCCGAACGACGAATAATCAGGCGACAACGTGAGATTCTCCTTACGTCAGCTTCCAGCTTCCAGCTTCCAGCTCCCAGCAGCTTCCAGCTTCTCGGGTACCACAGCCACGAGCTACCCGTGACCAGCTGCGCGCTGTCAACTCTCCCACTTCCCAAGGTTTCACCCGGCCGCGCCATGCTTCCACGCCGCGGGAAGCTGGGAGCTGGAAGCTGGATTATCGATTTTCACGAACGCCCTCGGATAATATTCGAGCGTTCGCACGAGCTCTGCGTCCGCGGGTTGCGAAGTTCGATGTCCCGCAGTATTATCTATGGCACATAATCATAATCGATAATCTATAGGATTGTAGATGAAGGAAGTTTCCAGTAGCCAGTTGCCAGCATTCTCAAACTGGTAACCAGTTGAAGATCCTGGTTACTGGCGACTGGAAACTGGAAACTCCGAAGTGCCAGCTTCCATTAATTAATGTGAACCATGGACAACGACACCAAGGCCCGACCCCTCGAGCGCCGCGTATTTCGCGAAGAAATCCGCGAACAACTGATCGAAGACATCCTGAACGGCAAGCTCCTGCCGGGCTCCCGCATCATTGAAACGCGGATCGCGCAGCAGTTCGGCGTGAGCCAGGGGCCCGTTCGCGAGGCGCTCCGCGACCTCGAGCTGTTCGGCTTCGTGGTCAGCTCCCCCTTCCGCGGCACGCAGGTGCGGAAGATCTCGACGGACGACCTCCTCGAGATCTATCCGATTCGCGCCGCGCTCGAGGGTGTCGCGGCGCGTGCCGCCGCCGTGCGGATAGACGATGCGACGCTGGCGCATCTCGAGGAGCTGATCGGCGTGATGCGGGAAGCGGCCGCGCGCAACGACCACCGCGCCGAGGCGGACGCCGACCACGCCTTCCACCACGCCATCGTCAAGGCCTCCAACAACCATATGCTCGAGCACGTGTGGCAGACCATGCGGCTGTCGATTACGACGTGCGTGACGCATTCGGTGACGCACCGATCGCTGCACGAGATCGCCGAGCGCCACACCCTCGTGCTCGATGCCTTGCGCGCGCACGACCCGGAACGGGCCGAAGCCGCGATTCGCCGCCACATCGAAGAGCCCGGCGAATGGATCCGTGCCGCACACAAGGACGAATCGTCCGGCAGCGGCGAGGGAGACGGCAAAGCCGCAGCGATCTGACCGCATGAACCCTCAGGCCGCCATCCTCAATAAACGCGCCGTCGTCCGGCCGCCGGCGGCAAGCCAGGATTACCTGCTTCGGCGCGGCATCCTGGCGCTCCTGGCGATCAAGGACTCCGACGTTCGCCTGCTCTGTCTCGAGCAGTGCCGCGACGCCGTTGACAAGAGCCTGCATGCCGGCGGCGCGTTCTCGGCCACGATCCCGCTCGTTGCGCTGTACTACGGCGGGTTCGTGGACGCCGACATCGTGAATCCGACGCGACGCGGCCAGGATCTCTTCGTGTTGAGCAAGGGACACGCCGTGGCGGCGCTGGCCTCGATCTACGCAGACCTCGGCTTCTTCGGCCGCGACATCCTCCGCAACTCGCGCTCGTACGAAAGCATCCTGAACGGCCATCCCGGGCCCGTGCTGCCGGGTGTCCATCTGGCGACCGGCCCGATGGGGCAGGGCCTTGCCGTGGCGCAGGGGTTTGCCATCGCGGGCAGGTCTTCACCGCGCTTCGACACCTATTGCCTCACCGGAGACGGCGAGCTGCAGGAAGGGCCGATCTGGGAAGCGGTGATGTACGCCGGGCAGAAGCATCTCGACAATCTCTGCGTGATGGTCGACCGCAACAACGGGCAGCTCGATATCGCAAACCGCATGGTGTTCCCGATGCCGGAGCTCGAGGCGGTGTTCGACTCGTTCGACTGGGAGGTGCACAGCGTCGACGCGACGCAGTACGAAGGCGTCTATGCGGCGCTCGAGAAGTTCCGTTACGGTCCGCGCAACGGCAAGCCGACGGCGATCATCTGTCACGGCATGAAAGGCCACGGCGCGCTGTCGGACTTCCTGAACAAGCACAAGGTCACCGTGCCGGACGCGATCGTCGAACAGGAGCTCGCGCTCCAGGCCGCGCAACGCCGCGACCGAGTGGACGAGTTCAACGGCTTCTTCGAGGGGTTGGGCGATTCACCTGACGCCCGATCGCTGCAGGATGCGTTGATCGAGCTTGCCGCGGGGATGCACCTGGATACCGCGCGCGTCGGGTCGGGCCGCGTGTCGCTCGACCCGGTGATGGGGCCGGTGCTGACGGTGCGCGCGCCGAAGCGCGACAAGCGCGTTGTCTACGACCCGGCGCTGCTGCCGCGTCTCGATCCGAACAAGCAATACGCGGCCAGCGACATCGTGACCGCGGCCATGAAGATCTTCGCCCGAGATCCGGCGGTTGTGTCCATCGACTCCGATCTCGCCACCACGAGCGGCCTCGAAGCCGGTGTGGCGGCGGTCGATCAGCGGCGCGCGCTCAACGTCGGCGTGGCCGAGGCCAACATGATGGGCATCGGCGAAGCGTTCGCCGCGCTCGGCTGCCAGACGTGGATCAGCACCTTCTGTCCGTTCTTCGACTGGAAGGTGATGCGCCGCGTCGCCGTGGGGCACCAGGAACGGCTCGAGGCGATCGTGGCGCCCGATGGCTGGTTGAGCGAGGGGCACGGACTCGACCTCGTCATGCTCGCGACCGCGGCGAACTTCGAGACCCGCACCAACGGCGCCACCCACATGGGCAACGACGACTGCACGATCTTCGACGGCCTCGCCCACCTGAAGATCATCGACATCTCCTGCCCGCAGCAGATGCTCGCGCTGATGCAGTGGTCGATGGCGGGGAACCGCGGGCTGCTCTACGTGCGCGTGATGCGCACGCCGTCAGCGGTCATCTATGGCAGCGACTACGTGTTCGAGTTCGGCAAGGGCCACATCATCCGCGAGAGCGCGGACGACAGGGCTGTGATCGTCAGCAGCGGGCGCGGTGTTCATGAAGCACTGACTGCCGCAACCGAGTGCGCCGCGCACGGGATCGGCGTCGGCGTCGTCGACATGCCGTCGATCGACGAGGACCTGCTGATTCGACTGTACGAGTCAGGCCGCATCGTGTGCCTCGCCGAACAGAACAACGGCTACATCCTGCAGAACCTCCTGAAGATCCTCTTCCGGCGGCTGAAGTACTCGGCAGAAGGGATCGAGCGGCTGATGACCATCAACACGCTCGACGCGGAAGGGAAGCCGCGCTTCATTCACTCGGGGACGTACGAGGAGCTGACGGATGCGTTCGGGTTGTCAGCGCCGCGGCTGGCCAGCGCAATCCGCTCGCGCGTTGCGGCTTCTTAGATTGCCAACATTGCCAGAATTGCCAAAAGATTGAGGCGGCGACAGCGAGTTACCGATGCCAGTTCCAGCGATTCACGAAGACGAGACCGAGCCGCTCGGCCTTCCAGGCCGTGAGCTCCGGTGGCTCGTGGCGCCATCGGCGATCGAGGCGCATCACTGCTCGACCTGCGTGATCCGTGTCGCCCCTGGCGACAAAGTTCGTCCCGCACACTCACACCCCAACGGGGAAGAGGTGATTTACATCATCACCGGATCGGGTCGGGTGCTGGTAGGCAACGACGTGAGCCCCGTGCGCGCGGGGATGGCCGTGCTGTTCCCCCAGGGCGTGGTGCACATGCTGCACAACACCGGGACCGAGGAGATGAAGGTCGTCTGCTTCTTCGCGCCGCCTACGAATCTCGACAACTACCGGATGCACGAGGAGGTCGATTTTCCGGACTGAGACCGTTCCGAAATGCCAAGATTGCCAGAATTGCCAGAATTGCCAAAAGTTAAGATCCACAGGAGGAGGGGAGCAGGGGAGGTCAGGGGAGTTAAATAACCAGTTAGTTTGTTGATCTCCCATAACCTCCCGTGCTCCCGTCCTCCTGTCGATCTTGCCAGCGTACAGCGCCCCGAATTCGAGCAACGCCCCAAGAACGTGCCCCCGAACTAACTTTTGGCAATTCTGGCAATTTTTGCAATTTTGGCATTTTGTGGCGGAGCCGCTTCAGCGCGAGACCGCAAAGGCGACGTACCCGGTGAGCGGCTCCTTCTCCCCCCTGGGCCACTGACCGGCGGGTGGTGTGTCGCCCGACACGGCGACGAGCACGTACTGGCGGCCGTCGATCTCGTACATCGAATGACCGCCGCGGATCGTGCCTTTCAGCGGGTCGCTCTCCCACAGCTCCTTGCCCGTTTCCGCGTCGTACGCGCGCAGCTTGCTGTCGCCGCCGGGGGCGAAGATCAGGCCCCCTTCGGTCACGATCAGGCTGCTCCGCATCTGCGTCACGCCCGTGTCCGTCACTCCTTCCGCCGCCAGCCGCGCATCGTCGCCGAGGCCGATCTGCCATGTGATCGTGCCGGCGTTCAGGTCGTACTTCGTCAACATCGTGAACGGCGGCTTCATCATCAGGCCGATGGTGCCGTAGGCGTTGATGACGTATTGCGGGCGCTGTTCGATCCCTTCGGGATAGGCGCGCGGACCGCCGCGTCCGCGACCGCCGGCCGCGCGCGCCTGGGCGCCGCCCGAGCCGACGACGGGGCCGGGCGGGAAGGTTGGTGGCGGGCCCGAGGCGCGACCGCGGCCACCGCGGCCGAATGGCGGCGTCATCAGGAAGCTGACCAGCGACTCGAGCTCGACGTCGTTCAGGTGAGGAAAGGCCGGCATGCGGCCCTTGCCGGCCGTGAGCGTATCGCGAATCGAGGTGGCATCGAGGCGTC
>JBOGIX010000030.1:0-3680 GCA_050744685.1 Vicinamibacterales bacterium
GCGCAGGATGGGGTGAAGCTGCCCTCGCAGGAACGAGAACGCGAGTCACGGCC
Organism: Vicinamibacterales bacterium; assembly: GCA_050744685.1. Classification (GTDB taxonomy): domain Bacteria; phylum Acidobacteriota; class Vicinamibacteria; order Vicinamibacterales; family 2-12-FULL-66-21; genus JACCXG01. Next base: position 54 of record JBOGIX010000030.1, read on the forward strand.
GCTCCGCGTGGAAGACGCCATGGAGCCCGCCTGGCCTGACGACCCTGTGCCGATCCGCCTGGACATGGCGACACCAGTGCTGCATCCCGACCAGACGCTCGACACGGCGCTTCGACAGTTCGGACGTCATCGCGTGCTGCCCGTCGTGAGCCGGCGCGATCTCTCGGAGGTCCTCGGAACGTTGAGTCTCGAGGACGTGATGCGGCGATACGGAGTGCAGGCCGCGCCGAGGGAGGAAAGCGGCGCGGCGACGAGGAGTGGTGTGCCCGATCAGCCGCCGAAATAGCCGCTGCGCGCCTTGACGGTGACGTTGCGATCCTTGACCACGCGAACTTCGAGACGGCGCCACTCGTTCACGGCGGCGGCTTCGATCGCCAGCACGTACTGCTGCCGCAGCTCGTCGACGAGCGAGGCCGCCGATGCGGCGGTCGTCAGGAAGTTGCCCGCAAACAGCATGCGGCCGCCAGTCCACTCCGCGAGATCGCGCAGGTCGGCGGTCGCCGCCGCACGCGCCGGGCTGGCGATCTGCGGATCGTGATCGATGGCCGGCATCGTGGCGATGACGAAGACCGGGACGTCGATGGAGCTGGCGAGCCCGGACACTTCCGGCGCCGTGAGGCGGCTGCTGGTGTCGACCCCGTCGGTGAGGATGATGATTGCCTTGTGCGCGGCTGACCGCCCGGCGAGCTGCTTCGCGGTGGCGGCGGTGGCGTCGAACAGTGACGTCGATCCGAAAGGCCGAAGTTCGTTGAGCGCGCCGCTCAGCTGTGCCAGGTCGCTCGTGAATCCGCGGCGTTCCTCGAGGCCGGCATCGAAGGTGAACAGCGCGACCTCGTCTTCGCCGTCGCGCAGTTGCGCCAGCAGCCCGCCGAACACCTGCCGGGCCATCATCATCTTCGACCCGCCCATGCTGCCGCTCAAGTCGAGCAGCACCGCGACGCTCACCGGCGATCGCCGATCGGATCGCAGCGACACCACCGGCCTGAGCTCGCCGTTGTCGCGGACCTCGAAATCGGCCGGCGTCAGCCCTCCGAGCGGACGTCCGCGCCGGTCCTTGACCGATGTCTGGATGCTGACGAGGTCGGCCGAACTGCGGAACCGCGGGCGCGCCTCGTCGATCGGCGCCTGGGCGGCAGCGGGGAGTGCGGTGACGGCGCCGAGCGCGGCGGCACCCAGGACTCGAGCGAGTACCTTCATGCTGACGATTCCTCACGCGCGGACCGCCAGGCGCTCCGCACCGCCTGCGGGCTCGATCGGAGCTGCCGCCGGACAGAGCAGGAGCCAGGGCTGCCGCGCCGCAAAAATCTTTGAGGGGAGTACGCCTAGTGTAGCACATGTCGGCCGAAGTTCGTTCGGCCGATACGGCGCTTGTCAGCTTCCCGCTTCCAGCTTCCCGCTTCCCGCATAGCTAAAAACGGGCTACTGGCACCCCGGCTGCCTGGAAACTGGCAACTGGCCATTGCCGGAACGGGCAACTGGCAACTGGAAACGGGTAACTAGAGACTGGTAACTGGAAGCTGGAAGCTGGAAGCCGGAGCTGCCCTATCCCATTCGCTTCATGAACGTCTGTTCCCCCGCCATCGTCGCGCCCGCGAGCTGGTGGGCGTCGATTTGCGTGAACTGGATCATCGTCGCGTAGGGAATCACCTGGAAGCCGTTGGTCTCCTGGCCCTGGAGCATCAGCTGGTTCATGACCGTGGCCTGCCATTGTCCGGTGATGCGGGTCATCCCGAAGGGCTTCATCAGTTGCCCCTGGAACACGCCGTTCGGCGCGAGATCCAGCGTCAGGACGCCCGTGCCCATCATCGGGTTGTGAATCTGCACGTGCCAGCGGCCGGGCAGCAGCTGCGCGAGTGTCTGCGTCCCCTGCGGCGCCGCGGGCGCGGGCCATCCGGCATTTCGTGTATCGGGTGCCGGATCCGGCCGGCGTGACGAGGCGGGCGCCGGCGCCCTTTTCTTCGTCCCGCCTCCGGCTGTCGCGGGCTCCGCAGCGGTCACGGCCCTGATCGCGTCGATCAGCCGATCCACCCCCTGCTTCGAGTCGCTGCCATCCGGGAACTCGATGCGCTGCACGCCCGCGAAGTGATATGCGAAGGCGGAGGGAATCTCGCAGACGCCGCACACGATCGGGATGATCGGGCGGTTGTTGTCGGCGGCCAGCTCCAGCTCGCGCCCGACGTTCTTCGATCCGGTGGAGTTCGGCGAGAGCACCACCAGGAACGCCTCGCAGTCGCGAATCGCCTGCGTAATCGCCGCCCGCCACTGCGTCCCGCCCCGGATGTCCTGCCGATCGACCCAGACGCCGAAGCCGTTCTCCTCGAGCTCCTGAATCAGGTCGTCGACGAACGGGTGGTCGGACCGTGAATAGCTGATGAAGATGTCGCCCATGATGCCTGTGCCGGCCTCTTTATCCTCCCTCGCGTGGATGGAGTCAAGCGGGGACCGTTTGTCGTCAACTTCCAACCTCCAACTTCCAACTCCCAAAGCGCGGGGCTCGACGAATCGGGGTGAAAGACGCAAGTATCGGCGTCTTGCATCGCCTTTCGCCCAGCTCCCTCGAATGTTGCGCCCTGGGAGTGGGAGTTGGGAGTTGGAAGTTGGTATATTCCGGAGACCAGCTCAGCGCATCCATGCCGTTCGGTACCGGGATTTCCACCCTCGCTCGGACGGTCGTCCTGCGCGCGGCGCTCGTCGCTGCGCTGGCCGGCGTTCACGGATGCGGCGATCCTCCGACCACTCCCACGCCCCGGCCCCCGTCGCTCACGTGCCCGGCGAACATGACAGTCCCGGGCGTCGTTGGCACGACGAAGGTCGTGACCTACGCGCCGCCCGCGCCCGTCGGGGGAGTCGCGCCGGTCGCCACGTCGTGCACGCCAGCGCCGGGATTCGCGTTTCCGATTGGCAGTACCACGGTCACCTGCACGGCGACCGATGCGCAGAACCGGCAGGCGACCTGCGCATTCTCGGTCACCTTGCAGCCGGTGACGCTCGCGTTCCGCAAGTTCCTGGCGTTCGGCGACAGCGTGACGGCCGGAGAGGATGGCCGGCGGCTGCAGCTGCGGATCGGCTTCATCGATCCCGTGAAGTCGTACCCGGCGATATTACAGGGGCTGCTCAGGACCGACTTCCCGGATCAGGGAGCGACCGTCGTGAACGAAGGCTTCAGCGGCATCCGCGCGAAAGACGACGTGGACAGGCTCGTCGAAAAGCTGGAGCTCCACCAGCCCGAGGCGTTGCTGCTGCTGCACGGCTACAACGATCTGCTGAACGACGGCGTCGACGCGGTCAGCGAAGTGGTGGCCGCCCTTCGGGAGGACATCAAGAACGCACGCAGCGCCGGCGTGGCGCATGTGTTCCTGAGCACGATGACCCCGTCCCGCCCCGCGACCGGCCGCTTCAATCGCACGATCGATCCGGAGGCGATCACGGATCTGAACCAGGAGGTGGTCGCGCTCGCCGCCGCCGAGCAGGTGCGCCTGGTCGACGCTTTCGCGGCATTTGCCGGCCGCGAGCTCGAGCTCGTCGAGGAGGACGGCCTGCACCTGACCTTTGCAGGCAATCAGGTGCTTGCCGATACGTTCTACGCGGCGATCAGGGCAGTCGGCGCGTCCAACCCGGCACCGCTTC
>JBOGIX010000031.1:0-3187 GCA_050744685.1 Vicinamibacterales bacterium
CCATCAGGATGCGCGCGCCCGCTCCAGGACCGGCAGAAGCCGCTCGGCGCGGCGTCGCCATGTGTAGGCGGCCGCTTCGTCGAACGCAGTGCGCCCGAGGCGCTCGGCCCGCGCCGGGTCGCCGGCGAGCCGCTGGATCGCGTCCGCCAGCGCGCCCGCATCGCCCGCCGCCACGAGCACCGCGTTCTCATCGTCGCGGAGCACTTCGCGGATCGCGGGAAGGTCGGATGCGACGATCGCCCGGCCTGCGGCCATGTACTCGAACAGCTTCAACGGTGAGGTGAACTGTGTCGATATCGCCGTCGGAAGATTCGGTAGCACCAGAATGCTCGCAGCCCGGAGGTATGCAGGCACCGCGGCCGGCGCAACGAGGCCGGTGAACTCCAGGCGGCCCGTGAGCCCGAGCTGTTCTGCCCGTCGGCGCACCCTCGGCAGGTCGGGTTCGGCCTCGTGGCCGCCCACGATCACGCCGCGAACGCCCGGTACATGCGCCAGTGCCTCGAGCAGCACGTCGATCCCCTTCCACGCATACAAATGACCCGCGTAGCCGACGGTGGGCGGACCGTCCGGCGGGGGAGACCACGTGCGTTCGAGCGGAAGCCGCACGCCGTCGGGCACCACCGCCACGTTTCCACGCGGCCCGAACCGCGTCGTCAAAAGATCGGCGAGCGCTTTCGTGATCGTGACATATCCGGCGGCGTCGCGCCAGACGAGCGCTTCGCGAGCGGCGAGCCGTTTCAGCTTGCGGGCGCTGGCGGGTTTTGCGGTCGCCACATTCCGGTGGAGTTCCGCCGAGACGTCCGGAGAGAACCCGTGCGATTCGTACACGAGCGCCGGCCGGAGCGCACGCGGCACCTGCGCGATCATCGCGGCCACGCCCAGGTCGCGCGTGAATACCACGTCCGGCCGGCCGCGGCCGAGCGCGCGGCCGAGCGCAAACGACAGATACCCGAGCCGGCGCGCGAGCTGCGGCCCGGCCACCGGCGCCTGTTCGATGACGAACCGACCCGTTCGCGGCAGGCCGTAGTACTCGTACGGATCCCGCCGGGGCATCGCCGTGTCGGGCCGCGCGACGAGCGTCACCTCATGCCCGAGCTCCGCCAGGGCGTGACAGGTCTCCATGGTCTGGATCCCGTTGGCCCGTTCGAGCGGAAGCCGAATGTCGGCGAAGCAGGTAATACGAAGCATGGGGGATGGTGTAATGCCATGAATGCCATGAATGCTCATGAATGCCAAGAATGCCAAGAATGCCAAGAATGCCAAGAACAGTGGTGCTATCGAGGCGGTCTTCCATTCATGCGCATTCATGGCATTCCTGCGCATTCATGGCATTACTGTTGTCGCCCTTTCTGATAGAACGACTCGCGCTGGACGAAGTAGCGATAGGCGAGCTCCGGAGCCATGCGCGGCAGCGTGATGAAGACGTCGTAGGCGTTCTGCCGCAGGGTCAGGCGCTGGCGATCCATGAGGCCGGCGCCGAACAGTGCCATGAGGCCGACGTTCCACCAGATCGCGAGCACGGCACACGTGGCCACGGCCGCGCGCCACCACCCTCGAGGCACTGCCCGCCATAGGGCTGCGAGGCCGATCACGAGGAGAATCGTCGCGCCGACGAACCGGCGCTGGCCGAACGCCCCTGCCACCGTCCATGACTCCACGCTGCCGTTGACATACACCTGCAGCGCGAACATCAGCAGCAGGCATCCGCCGACACGGCGGTCGAAACGCGGCCTTCCGGGATCGTCCGACGGCGCGCGTTCTGCGATCGCGTCAGCATCCGGCGCCGGCGACGGTGAGCGGAGCGCGAGCAGGATCAGTCCTGCAACGGCCAGGATCGCAAGCGGTGTCCAGGCGAACAGCCCGTGCTCCGGCGACGCCAGCACGCCGGGCGCGTGCGGCGAGTACCACGTCATCTTCCGCGTGACCAGCCGTGAAGGGCCGAGCCGCCCGTTGAGGGTGAGATAGGCCAGCAACTGTGGCAGATAGCAGATCACGAACGCGCCGACGCCAGCCGCGGCGGCGACGAGCCACGCCCGGGCATCGGTCGGCACGCCCGATCGCGCGGGTGCCGCGCTACCTGGTCGGAGCGGCGGTCGCCGCGATGTCACGAACGCGACGATGAAATCAGCCGCTGGCCCGAGCGCATAGAACACGTCCTGCTCGCGGACCATGGTCATCAGCGCCGCGGCCGCGCCAAGCGCGATTGCGCCCCGCGCGCTCCAGCGTTCACGCACGCGCAGCCAGACGGTGACGAACAGCGCAACCGCAAACGCCGAGCACGCATGTGAAAATGGCGGCGCGGCGTACATGTAGAAGAGCAGCGGCGTGCCGAACCAGGCGGCGAGCCCGGCGAGGACGCCGTTCCCGGTCAGTCGCCGTGCCGCGCCGATCGCGAGCACGAGGGCCAGCAGGCCGTAAATCGCCGAGCCGTAGGCGACCGCGGCGATGTACGGCGCGGAGTAGCCGTCGGCGGCCACCTCCGCTCCGAGCGCGCGGCGAGCGCGCGTGACCGCATCCGCAACCGCATAGAACGGCGCCCACAGGATCGCGCAGCCGATCGTCGCGAAGCTCTCGCGCAGCCCCGTCGGCGTCAGGGGCACCAGGAAGGTCTGCTCGAAGAGCGGCGTGCGCGGAACGCCGTGCTCGTAGAAGTACCGATACTCGTTGTCGAACGAAACGTCGCGGTCGAACCAGAGCGATCGCAGGTACGAGTAGTACTGGACCTCGTCGGACGAATAGAGGCGAGGCGTCACCGCCGGCAGCGTGACGAGGAACAGCGCGACGATCGCGCCGAGCTCGCGCGCCCGCAGGCGGGTCACCGAAGCCAGTGTCACGACACTCCTGCGGAGAGCGTCACGTACTTCAGCAGCTGCGCGAGGTTGAACCCCGCATGGCTGACCATCGGCGCGATCACGCTGCGGCGCCACCAGTACACGCAGCCCCACGCGCTGCCGAGCACCCCAATCGCGATCGACGCCGCATAGCCCTGATCGAGGTGCCCCAGCCCGAACACCGCGCCGTACAGGACGATGCCGACCACGGCGCCGCCGAGGTACTGGTCGAAGCGCCGGATGATGAAGGCGCGCTGGATCTCTTCGCGCACGCCTCCGGCGAACATGGCGACGAACGCGAACATCGCCGCGTCCTCGGGCGCCTGCATCATGCGCTCGAACGGGTTCACCGGGAC
>JBOGIX010000032.1:0-4387 GCA_050744685.1 Vicinamibacterales bacterium
CTGCTGTTCCGCCATGTCGAGCAGCTCGCGTAGCGCGGGCGACTCGGCATCGAGCGCGCCGGCCTGGTGCAGGAGCTTCAACGCTTCGACGTACTCCCCGTGGGCGAGCGCGACACCGGCCGATCGCAGCAGGCGTGCGGCGCGCTGCTTGGCGTCTCGCGGCGGGGCGGACGAAGCCACCACGGGCGAGCCCACCACCGGCGGAGGGGCGGAGGCCGGCACACCGCCTCGCACGTCGAAGATGCGCCCGTCCGGGGCACGGAGGTAGAGCACGGGCGTGCCCCACTCCACGTCGCGGCCGGTGGCAAAGATCGCCTTGCGCGCCTCGGTCAACGCCGCGTCGATCGGGTATCCGTCCGCAAGCGCGCCGTAGAACTCGTGGGCGAAGGTGCCGGCGACCTCGTCCGCAATCTCGAACTGCATGGCGATCACGGCGGGAATGCCCTGCTGGACGAGCGTCTGCGCGGAACCAGCAAACGGATCGACGCGCGAAGTACGCGCGCCTTCGCAGGCGTTCAAGATGGCTACGCGAAGCGACTCGTGATCGTGCAGCAGCATTCCGAGGTACTGGCTGCCGACGCGGTGGCCGCGGTGATTCGCGGTCTCGAGGACGAGCACGCCTTCCTGTGACGCCTGATCGAATTCGCCGTGGCCGATGAAGTGAAACATGTGGTACTGCGATTTGCGCAGCCGCTTCTGTAGCGCCGGCAGGCTCGCATCGTCGAGGCGATCAATCGAGATGTGCCCCGCCGCCAGCAACGGCTGGAGGGCGGCCGTCAGGCGCGTCCACTCGGCTTCGACGTCGAGCGCCGGATAGTCGGCGGGGCTCGAGATCATGACGAGGACACGAATCGGCGGGGTTACCGCGATCGGCTGGATCGCGTCGGGCAGATCCATGAAGCGCACGAGAGGTGTCTGCACCGAGAGCGCAAGGAACCGGTTGACCGCGCGGTGATACAGATACTCCCACGGCAAGTCCGCCAGGGCCGGATCGGCGAGCCGCAGGCGGATGCGCAGGCCTGCGCCGCGCGCGCGGGCGGCCTCCACGCTCTCGTGAAACGCCCGTCCGACCGGACCGGCGAACACGGCGTCGAAGAGCGACGCGCCGAATGTCTTGGCCGCCTGCATTTCCGACGACTCCACGCGCCTCACTCCACGCCGGGTGCGTCCCAGGCGAAGCAGGAAGTTCTCGATCTTGTCGTCGCTGAACGGCAGGCGGAAGTCGATCGTCGCCTGTCCGGCGGGCGAACCGAGAATGCGCGCGCGGTAGCCGCCTGAGCCGCGCTCGATCGAGAGGTCGAAATCCTGGTATGTCATTTCGCGGCTTGCCGGCGCCGGCAATCAGACTAAATTCCCGACCCCGGTCCTAAGGGCCCCGATAATTAGGGGTATCAACCTACGAGTGGGCCTAATGATACAGTCCGCGCCGTGGAGCGCCCACGCTGGTCTGGCCTGGTGTCCGACCTGACGGAGTATCGAGCACAGCCCGCCACGTCTGCATCCGGCCCGGCGTCCGACCCCATATTCCTGTCTGCTCTGGGTCTGGCCCCGCCTCTGGGGTCTGACAAGCCGCAGGATGGCCCCTTGGCGCTTGCGAAAACTGAATGCTTCCGGCTTCAGAGAGTCTGAATAAATTGTGGCTTCCGGCTTCAGCCGGAAGAATTCCCCGCAGATCTTCCGCCTGAAAGGCGGAAGCCACGCGCACAGGGGACGATTTACTTCACTCGCTCTTCAGCCGGAAGAGACCCGCCGATCTTCCGCCCGGACCAGCCGTCGCCAGGGCTGTGGCGGTCCGCCGAAGCGCTTCGCGCGAAGGCGGAAGGCGGAAGCCCGCGGTCGGCATATGGTAGGCTCCGCGCACCATGCGGCAGGCTGTGATCTCGCGGCACGGGCCGCCCGACGTCTTCGAGCTGCGCGAATCGCCGGATCCGGTGCCGGCGACCGACGAGGTCCGCATCCGCGTGCGTGCCGCAGGGATCAACTTCGCCGATGTCCTCGCCCGGCTCGGGCTGTACCCGGACGCGCCGCCGCCCCCGTGCGTGGTCGGTTATGAGGTCGCCGGCCGGATCGACGCCATCGGCGCCGCGGTGACGGGCTTTCACGAGGGGGACCGCGTCCTCGCGCTGACGCGGTTCGGCGGGTACGCGGATCTCGTGACGGTGCCCTCGGCCCAGGTCTTCCACTTTCCCGACGCGCTCAGCGACGCCGAAGCCGCGGCCGTGCCGGTCAACTACCTGACGGCGGCGCTGGCCCTCTACAAGATGGCGGCGCTCGCCTCGGGCGAAACGGTGCTGATTCACAACGCCGGCGGCGGCGTGGGCATTGCCGCCACACAGCTGGCCCGGCTCCGCCGCGCCATCGTCATCGGCACGGCTTCGCCGGCGAAACACGCGGCGCTCCGCAGCTTCGGCGTGGAGCACGCGATCGACTACCGGAGTGCGGACGTGGGTGCGGCGGTGCGCGACCTCACGAACGGTCGCGGCGTGGACGTGATCCTCGATCCGATCGGCGGCCGCAGCTTCATCTCGAGTTATCGCATGTTGGCGCCCCTCGGGCGGCTCGTCATCTTCGGACTCTCCGCCGCGGCGCCGGGCGAGCGCCGGAGCTGGCTTCGCGCGCTCAGCGCGTGGATGGCCACCCCACGGTTCGATCCGATGTCCCTCATCAACCGAAATCGCGGCGTGTTCGGCCTGCATCTCGGCCATCTGTGGGAACAGCGACGACAGCTCGCCGGGCTGATGGACCTGTTGCTCAGCGAGCTGCGGGCCGGAAGGATCGCGCCCGTCGTCGCGCGTACCTTTCCCCTCGAACGCGCCGCCGACGCGCACCGCTACATGCAGAGCCGCCAGAACATCGGCAAGGTCGTGCTCACGACCTGATGCGCCGTCCGGGCGTTTCACCGTGGCCGGTATGGTACCCTTCTAAAGGGTCCCCACGGGCCTTCCGGGCCTCTCCCTGGCCCACCAAACCTGCATCCCATCGTCAGGAGACCGTTGTCGGTGCGTTATCTGTGCGCTCTTTTGCTGATTTTCTGCTCGTCGGTGACTGCGGCCCAGGAGATCCCTCCAGCTGAGCGCACCGACGCCGTCCGCGTCTTCCTCGACTGTCCATCGTGCGATCACAGCTACATCAGGACGGAGATCACGTTCGTGAACTACGTGCGCGACCGCGCGGCCGCCGACGTCCACGTGCTCGTGACGACGCAGGGAACCGGGGGCGGCGGGACGCAATACGCGCTGAAGTTCATCGGGCTCGGGCCGTTCAAAGGGGTGGACAACTCGCTGACCTACTCGGCGCCGCGCACCGCCACACCGGACGAGCGGCGGCGCGGCCTCGCGTCGCTCCTGAAGCTCGGGCTGGTGCGCTACGTGACCGCGACTTCGCTCGCCTCGCAGCTGACGCTTCGATTCAACCAGGCAGCAGGACAGCCGCTCGGTGATGCCGCCGACGATCCATGGAACTTCTGGGTCTTCCGCATCGGCGGCAACGGCGGCTTCGACGGTGAGCAGTCGACTGCGCTCCGCAGGGTCTCCATGAACTTCTCGGCGAACCGGACGACGGACGCGTGGAAAGTGAACCTCAATGGCAGCGCCAATTATCGTTCGGAGCGGTTCGAGCTGGAGGACGACGAGACGCTGACCGCCGTCCGCCGCAGCTACGACGGCCGCGCGCTCGTGACCAAGAGCCTCACCAGGCACTGGTCGGCCGGGACGACGGCCGCGGTCTCCGCCTCGACGTTCACCAACTACGACCTGCGCACCCGCTTCGCACCCGGGATTGAATACAACCTCTTTCCCTATCCGGAATCGACGCGCCGCATCCTGACCCTCTTCTACACCGTCGGAGTGCAGACTGCAGACTACTCGGAGGAGACGGTCTTCGGCAGGCTCGAGGAAACACTCGTCGACCACCAGTTCGAGGTGGCGATGGGGCTCCGCCAGCCGTGGGGTACGGCCAACGCCTCGTTCGAGACGTCGCACTACCTGAATCGATCGGGCAAGTGGCGCATCGGCGGCTGGGGCGCCATCGACGTCCGGCTGTTCAAGGGATTCTCGGTGTTCCTCGACGGCAACCTCTCGCGCCGCCGCGATCAGCTCTCACTCCGTCGCGGGGAAGCGTCGACCGAAGACATCCTGATCCGCCAGCGCGAGCTGGCCACGGATTACTCCTACGACTTCGGCTTCGGCCTCAGCTACTCGTTCGGCTCGATCTTCAACAGCGTCGTGAACCCGCGATTCAGGAACGCGGGGGGGTTCTAGCGCAGTTACCAGTTACCAGTGCCAGTTTCCAGTTGCCAGGAAGCTTCATGGTTACCAGTTACTGGCTACCAGAGAGAGAACCACTGGAAACTGGCAACTGGAACCTAGATCAGCCTCCTGTCATACCC
>JBOGIX010000033.1:0-4470 GCA_050744685.1 Vicinamibacterales bacterium
GAGTGGCGAGGAAAACATCCTTCGCGCGGCTGGCTTCTTCCGCCTCGCGGCGCGCGGCCTGTTCGCGCGCGAGCTCGATGCGCTCTTCCTCGGCGCGCTTGCGGTCGGTGATGTCGTGGCCGATCCCGAGCATGCGCAGGAGTCGGCCGTCCCCGTCCATGACGACGCGTCCCCGGGAGTGCAAGGTCCGTACGCTGCCGTCCGGCTTCACCACACGGTGCTCGAAGGTGAACGGCTCCCCCGTGCGCCCGGAGCGCCCGACGATCTCCTGGACGGCGGCGCGATCGTCCGGATGAATCAGCGAGATGTACTGCTCGTAGGTGATCGGCGTGCCGACGGACAGTCCATATACGCGATACATCTCGTCGGACCACCAGATCGAATCGGCGAGGACGTCCCATTCCCAGCTGCCGATGTGCGCCACGGCTTGTGCCTCGACCAGGCGTCCGTGCAGCCGGTGCAGCTCTTCGGCGCGCACTTCGATGCGATGCTCGAGATCGGCATTGAGATGGCGGATGTCCTGCTCGACGGCGCGGCGGCCGGCCACTTCGACCGCCAGCGTGAGCAGCACCACCATCTTCACGATCAGGTAGGCCTGGAGAATGAGCAGGGATTCGTCAGGCGACAGGCGCGCAAACGGACCGAAACCCGCCAGCGTGCCGGCGGTCTCGGCCGAGGCGGTGATGAGGAGCGCGGACGAGGCGCCCCGAGGGCCAAAGCGCAAAGCCGCCCACAGCTGCACGGGCAGCGTCACGAACATCAGCGGATAGCTCCGCACGCCGGAGGGGCTGGGCCCGAACACCCAGTAAGACGCGAGCAGCAGGACCCCGAGGAGCAGCAATGCTTCGGCGCCGCGTCCGACGCTCCAGCCGCTTCGCGGCACGACCGCCCACGTGACGATGACGGGAGTGAGCAGCAGCGCGCTGGCGAGATCGCCTGCCCACCAGGTCAGCCAGATCATCGCGTAGGACGCGCGCCCCGTCAGGCCGCCGGCGGCGAGGGCCCCGAGCCCGATCGTTGCGGCCACCGCCGTCGCCAGGATCGCCACGGCGACATACGCCAGGATGTCGGTCGTCTTGTGGAAGGTCTCGGCGCCGCGGCCGAATCGACGGATCAAGGACGCGGCGATCAGCGCCTCCGCCGTATTGCCGCACGCGATGAAGACGGAAGCCAGCACCGCGCCGCTGGTGGTCAGGTTGACGAGAAACGCGCCGGCGAGCACTGCGGGCCACAACCACGGGCCGGCGAGCAGGCAGGCCGCGATGGCGATTCCGGTCGGCGGCCAGATGGCCGTCGTGCTCTGGTTGACGAACGCCAGCGACAGGCCGAGGCGACCCGCCGCGAAGTAGACCGCCGTGAGGGCGACGATCAGCGCGAATCGCCGGGGGGTCATGAGGGCGTCTGTCTATTGAAAGACGCGCCCGCCGGTCAGTGAACGACCTCGTCGACGTCGTCCACGATCTCCAGGTGGGGGATGTCGAGCGTCTTCACCGCTTTCAGGGCGAGAGCCATCGCCTCGTCGGCCTTGCGGCGTCCCATGGAGGTGCGCAGGTCCTGACGCAGCTGCCGCAGGACGCGCAGCACGCGCGCGCGGTCGAACCGCTGGCCTTCACAATGCTCACAAAAGCTCATGTCTGTGGTCCGCTTCCGCCTCGATGGGCGAGGCAGCTGTTTGACGTTCGTCCCGCCCGCTAGGGCCGTGCCCGGCGGGCATCGGGACGGGGCCGATCATACCCTGCGAGCGAGATGAAGCCGGATTCCGAGCGCCTCGCGTGGAGCGCTGAGGCCGCTCTGCCGCGAAGCAATGGAACGCCGCGACGGACTTATCGGGAGCCCCGCTGCCCGCCCGGTGCCTCCAGCGCCGGGACCGGCCACCCGTAAGCGTCCATCATCACGCGAAAGATGTCGGTGTTGGCCATGTAGCCGCGCACGCCTTCGGCCCCTGGCCCCTCCGCGGCCACGAGCACCGGTTCGCCACTGTGTCCGTTGTCCATGCGCAGCGCCGGAATGCGGATGGGGCCCTTGGGCGACTCCGCTTCCGCCTTCTCGAGGCCCTCGAGGAGTGGTTCGGCAAGAAGGCCGCCGCGCAGGCGGATGTCGAACGAGTGGTCTGCGGTGAACAGCAGGAGGGTGTCGTCCGGCACCGCCTGGGCCGTGCGCTCGATCAGGCGATCGAAGGTGACGAGCCGATCGAGGCCGCGGCGGATCCGGTCGGTGTGCACATCACACTCGACCATCAGGAAATATCCGCGCGGATTGCGCGACAGCATCCGCACCGCGGCCTGGACCGCCGTCTCGACGTCGAACTCCCCGGAATCGAGCATGACGATGGCGCGCGTGGCGTCGGGCGGGACCTCGGAGAATGTCGACAGGAGCGGCCGGCCGCGCTCGCGCGCGTACGACTCGAGATCGATCCCCACCTCGGACAGCGCCTTCGAGACCGGGCCGCGTCCTGCGCCGATCATCACGTCGACGCCATCCCCGAAACGGGGCGTGAACGCCTGCTGGAAGATGTGCGCCGTCAGGCCGCGATCGTTGGCCTTGGCGTAGGTCGCTGCCGGCGTCGCACCGGCCAGCGAGTCGTTGGTGACGATGCCGGTCGCCAGCCCGTGCTCTTCCGCGTATTCGAGGATGGTCTTGAGCGGAGCGCCATCGATCTTCTTGCGGACGGCGGTGGCCGACTGCGAGATCACGCCGTTGTGGGTGAGCTCGCCGGTGACGATGGCGGTCATGCCGGCGGCCGAATCGGTGACGATCTGCGAGGCGGTGGCGGTGTCCGACAGCGCAATGTGCGGCATGCGCTGAATGAACAGGCGGCGCGGCGCACCGTAGCCGTGCAGGCTGGCCGCCGCGATGGTCGACGTGCCTCCCGCGTCCGCGAGAAAGAGGATGACATTGCGCGCACGCGCAGCGCCGGGTGTCTGTGCCGCGAGCGCGACCGGAATGAGAACGAGCGTGAACAGTATCCTGCGCATGAGTCAACCGGAAATGTTGATGGGCCCGCCCGTCGCGGGCCGGCGCCGCGAAGTATACAACTGCTCTCGGGAACCTTGGGAAAGCGTCGCCGGACGGACGGCGGATCGTGCGCGCCCGGGCCGCCGCCTATTCCTCCGCGGCGGCCTTTTTCGACCGGGACTTTCTCGCGCGAGCGGGAGGCTCGGGTGGCATGTTCGCGAGCAGCTCGCGGCGCACGACTTCCTGCAGCAGGCTTCGGGCGATGTTGTTCTGGGGATTGAGGGTCAGCGCCGATTCGAGCGCCGCATTGGCCGCCTCCAGCTCGCCGAGCTCGAGACAGCAGCGCGCAAAGCGCGTCCAGGCGCCGGAGTTGTCCGGCGCGAGCTGGGTCAGCTCCTGATTGACCGCCCGGGCCTCGATTCCGAAGTCGCCGCGGCGGGCGAGTTCCACGGCCTTTTGCTCGAGAGAGGCGAGGGAGGCGAGCTGTTCGCTACTGAGCACGTTGAGGCTCCAGTCGGGTGGAACAGGAGTTCCGTGTTGCTTGAAAAACGAGGGGCGCCGTCCGTGACGCCCCCTGGGTATCTGCGGGTTGCAGAGAACCGGTTACCAGCGCGGCTCGGAGCGCCTCCGGCCGTTGCCGCCGCCGTTGCCGTATCCGCCGCCGAACCCGCCGCTCTGTGTCTTCGGCCGGGCCTCGTTGACCGTCAGATTGCGGCCGCCGAGCTCATGATTGTTGAGCGTGCTGATTGCGTTCTGCGCGTCCTCGTCCGATGCCATTTCGACGAACGCAAAGCCGCGCGCACGGCCGGTGGCCATGTCGCGCATGACATTCACGGATTCGACCGTGCCGGCTCCGGAAAAGAGGGCGTGAAGGTCCTGTTCGCCCGTGTCATAAGGAAGATTACCGACGTAAAGTTTGCGAGCCATATTGTGTTCTCGTTTCAGCCCCGGAGGGCATTCCGACAAGTGATGTGGATCCATCATGGATCCCGGATGGAGGTCGGCGGCGGTGCTAAGCGGTCACTGTGCGGGGAGAAACGAGACTGACGCGGACTCGGTTCGACTCGTGCGAGAGCTACAGCAGAGGCTGTCTTCCAACCTGAATAATCAAGGATACCACAGACGCAGCCCACACGGCAATTCGTGTCAGGCGCACGGCTCCTCCCTGTGCTTGTGAAGCGGCGCCACTATACCGCGGTTGGTCCGGTTCCCGAAGCCGCGGTAGGGCATCGGCCAGGAGGGGCG
Organism: Vicinamibacterales bacterium; assembly: GCA_050744685.1. Lineage (GTDB taxonomy): Bacteria > Acidobacteriota > Vicinamibacteria > Vicinamibacterales > 2-12-FULL-66-21 > JACCXG01. Next base: position 4,201 of record JBOGIX010000033.1, read on the forward strand.
CGGCCGCCGCTCGCTCCCGGCCCGTCCGGGCCGGATACGGACGATGAGCGGGTCGGGCGTGAGGATGCTCAGCCGTGGACAATCGCCAGGCTCACGCCCTGGCGCCTTCCGAACAGATGCCGCGCCGGATGACAATGGAAGGCAGTCATGGCCGACCGCACGCCCTTGAAATCCGACACGACGCCGAGCGGCTTTGCCTCGCTCGCGCTCGATGATGCCATCGTTGCTTCCGTCACGTCCCTCGGATACGAGGAGCCCACGCCGGTGCAG
>JBOGIX010000034.1:0-1746 GCA_050744685.1 Vicinamibacterales bacterium
TCATCGACCGACGGCGAGCCGCCGGGCCAGAACCGGCGGCAGGCCAGCCTCGACTACCTTGGCCTGCGCAATGTCGACCGGATAATCCAGACGGAACAACTCGACGTGCTTCGCGGCGACGTCGACGATGGCGTACGCGGCGCGCGGATCGCCGTCGCGCGGCTGGCCCACCGATCCGGGATTCACCAGGTAGTGCACCCCCGGCTCGAACTTCAGCATCTGCAGGTCAGCCTCCGGGATGTCGGCCGCCAGCTGCGTGCCGCGGGCACTGAAAACCACGGGCAAGTGCGTATGGCCGAACACGCACACCGGCCGCGACGCCGCCTGAAACGATCGCTGCGCGTCGACGGCGTCGAAGATGTAGTGATCCTCGTCGAACGGTGCGCCGTGGCAGATCACGAGGCGCTCGTCGATCTCCGTGGGACCCTGCGGCAGCTCGCGCAAATAACGGCGGTTGTCGGGCGTCAGCTGCTGCTCGGTCCACGCCGCCGCGAAGCGCGCCACCTGGTTGAAGTTCCCGCCATCGTCCAGGCCGCAGGAGGCCTTGTCGTGGTTACCGCGGATCACGGCAACGGGATCGAGCGCGCGGATGCGGTCGATCACGGCGTTGGGCTCGGCGCCATAACCGACCAGATCCCCGAGCACGAGCACACGATCCCACGAGCCGTCGGCCGCCGCGAGCACGGCATCGAGCGCGTCGAGGCTGGCGTGAATATCGGAGAGGACCAGATAACGGAGGCTCGTACTCACAGGGTCGCGACCTTGTCCGCGATCTGCTCCGCGATGGCCTCGGCGCCGGCGGTGCCGGCGTCGACCCGGATGTGCGCCTGCGTGTACGCCGCCTGGCGCGCGATGAACAGGCGCTCCATCTGCGCGCGATCGGCTGCGAGCGGGCGCCGGCCGTCCGCCGGGATTCGCGCGAGCAGCGACTCGAACGGCACATCGAGCCAGATCGAGAGGCCGTCCATGTTCATCGCCGCGCGGTTCTCGGGATCCATGAACGTCCCGCCGCCGGTGGCGACGACGACGTGGCGCAAGGGGAGGAGCAGCTTGAGGATGTCGCGCTCGACGCTTCGGAAGTGGGGCTCGCCCTGCCGGGCGAAAATCTCGGCGACCGACTTGCGCTCGCGGGCCTCGATCAGCTCGTCGAGGTCCTCGGCCCGCCAGCCGAGTCGACGTCCGAGCGCTCGTGCGACCGTGGTCTTTCCCGCTGCCATGAACCCGACGAGATAGATCTTATCGGTCGTCACCGGCAGTGGTGAGCCGCTCGAGCTCCTGGAAGAATCCGGGATACGACACGTCCACGGCCGCGGCGGCGTTGATCGTGGTTGGCCCGCTGCCGGCGGTGGCGGCGATGGCGAAGGCCATGGCGAGGCGATGATCGCCAACGGCGTCGACTGTCGCGCCCGACAGCGGACGCGGGCGGATGCGGAAACCGTCGGGGTACTCGGTGACCTCGGCGCCGAGTGCGCGGAAGCCGGCGGCGAGCGCGCTGATGCGATCGCTTTCCTTGACGCGCAGCTCCGCCGCGCCGCGCACCTCCATCGACGATCCTTCGGGCAGCAGCGCGCCGAGCGCCCCGAGCGCGGGCAGTTCGTCGATGAGCGCGGGCACTTCCGCGGGAGCGATGCTGAAGCTTTGCGGCTGTCCGTACCGGATGACCACGCGGCCGATCGGCTCGCCGGCCTCCTCGTGTTCGGTAGCGACGATCACCTCCGCGCCGGCGCGCCGCAGGACGTCGAGGAT
>JBOGIX010000035.1:0-6667 GCA_050744685.1 Vicinamibacterales bacterium
TGGGAGTTGGAAGTTGGGAGTTGGGAGTTGGAGTCGGAGTTGACGATCATTTACTTCCTTTGACCGAAGCCCCCGCCAGCTGCGCCAGTGCGCCGAGTGTCGTCTGGGCGGCATTCAGGCCGAGGCGGAAATCGTCGTCGCTGAAGGTGGTGAAGAGGTCGGTCGGCTGGTGCCAGTGCGGGTTCCAGCCGCCGCCGATCTGGGCGCCGCGCTCGTTCTCGCGCAGGCTGATCGAGGCCACCAGGTCCTGGAACGGCGTCGAATCCGTGTTCGTCATGTGCGGCCCGACCGAGGCAGGATAGTCGGTCGCGTACTTCTCGTTGGCGGCCTTGAACGCCCAGGCCAGCTTCTGTGATTCCGCGGCCAGCTTCGAGTTGATCTGGAACTCGATGTTGACGTCCGCTTCAGGGCGCTGCTTCGGATCGAGCGCGGCGTCGGGGCCGGGCATGCCGTGATCGAACATCATCATGTCGTGCTGGATCATCCCGAGCCACTTCGGCTCCGGCACCCGGCCGGAGCCCGCGGGGTCTTCCTTCCCCTGCAGCGCCTGGCGCTCGGCGACGTAGGAGCGCGCGCCGTTCAGGCCGGTTTCCTCGTTGTTCCAGAGCGCGAATCGGATCGTGCGCTCGGTCTGCACGTCAGCGCTGCTGAAGATGCGCGCCAGCTCCATCACCAGGGCCGTCCCCGACCCGTCGTCGTTGGCCGCCTCGCCCCAGCCGATCCCGTCCATGTGCGCACCGATGATGTACATCTCGTTCGGGATCTTCGAGCCCACCTTGGTGCAGTAGACCTGCTCGCGAGGCCCGTCGGCCGCCGGTTGCGAATTGAGCGCCCGCAGCTTCTCGTCGGGCTGCGCCAGCGGATCGTTGTTCACGCCCGTGCGCCTCGTCCTCCCGAAGATCGTGCTGCCGCCCTGGCCGGGCCGCTTGTTCGACGGGGCCGCGTCGCCGCCGCGGCCGCGGCCGCCGCGGCCAGTGCCCTGACCGCGTTGCGGCGTGACGTAGTCGTACTTCAGCCGCTGCGTTGGACAGCCATAGCTCTCGAGCTGCGCCTCGATCCAGTCGACCGCGGCGCGGTTTCGATCCGTTCCCTGGCGACGGTCGCCAAACTGCGTCAGTCCCTTGATCGTCGCCTTGTAGCGCTCGAGGCTGAGTCGGCCGACGAGCGCCTGCACCGGATCGTCCGCCGCGGGCGCCGCCTGCGGCGCCGACGTGGGTGACGAGGGCTGCTGTCCGGCGACGACCACCAGAGAACCAGCTGCGAGCACCATAACGGCGACTGTTGTCAACGCGGTCCGTGGCATGTGTCTCTCCGTGCCGCAGATTCTACAGGACGCGGAACGCGATGATGGCGATGAGCGTCGGCAGCAGCGCCCCGGCGAGCAGATGGAGCGGCGCCACTGCGCCGTCGAAGAACCTGCTGAGGAGCGCCTGGCCGGCGGGGTTCGGGGCATTCGCGATCACCGTCAAGCCGCCGCCGGTCACGGCGCCTTCGACGACCGCGATCTTCAGTCGTTCGTCGAGGTTGGGTACGAGCGTCGACAGATAGGTAATCAGCGCATTGTCGTTGAACCCGGTCAGGATGGTGGCGCCGAAGAACAGCGGCGTCTCGGTCAGGCTCGAGAGCACCGGCGCAATCCACCACGCCTGCAGGCCGCCGTGAATGACGAGGCCGCCGAGAAAGAAGCCGACGAGCAGCGGTGCGCGCAGATCGACTCGCGACTGGTACACCGCGGTGGCGCGCGCGAAACCCAGGAAGAAAAGAAAGCCTCCGAGAAACAGCACCGGATAATGCGCGTTGAGCACCGTCCAGGCCATGAACAGCAGATGGACGATCACCACCCACGGCGGCAGCGGCGAGAGCGGCGCGTGCGCGACCCCATTGGTTTCCTCGTCGGACCGTTCGATGTCGGGTACGGGAGGGTGTCGCGACAACGCGCGCAGCTCACGCCTGAAAATCGCAAAGTAGGCGGCGTTGGCCGCCACGATCGCGAGCCCCGACCGCCAGCCGAAGTGGCCGATCATGAAAGCCGTGTCCCAGCCCCACGGTCGCGCGACCATCAGGACGGGAGGCGCGGCGAAGTGCGTCAGGGTGCCGCCGATCGAGACGTTCACGAACAGCAGGCCGAGCGTGGCGTATTTGAGCCGGGAGCTCGGCTGAAGATCGAAGAACTGGCGCGCGAGGAGCAGCGCTGAAATCGTCATCGCCGCCGGCTCGGTCACGAACGACCCGAGCAGGGGTCCCGCGGTCAGAATCGCAAACCACCACGCCGCGGGCGTTCCGCCGCCGAGGGCGGCGATCTTTCCGAGCGCGGCCTCGGCAAGCGTGATGATCGGCCTCGTCGACGCGAGCGCCCTGATCACCACCACGAACAGCGGCTCCGTGTAGACGACCCCGTCGTTGACGTAATGGGTCGCCGTGCTCCAGCCGTGCCGCAGCGCGATCGCCACGATCAGGACCACGGCCCACAGCCCGAAGACCACCTCGACCTCGCCGAAGAAATGCAGGATCTCCGCGCCCACGCTGGGGCGCTCCGGCAATCCCTTCGCTCGCAGCTCCCGGTCGTGATTGTGCTGGACGCGGTGGGCGAGCGCCATGAAACGCGCGGCGGCGAACGTGTGCACGATCGCCAGGGCGAAGATCGCTGTGACGACGGCGTTGAAGGGATCGAACGCGACGCGGGCGGTCAGGGTGTCGATGAGGCCGCCCGAGGCCGCCGGATAGGCGTCGAGCGGCGTGGGGAAGACAACAGGCGTATCCATCAATCGAGGGACGACGAGCTCATGGCGGTTACAACCTCCGGGATGATTGCGCGTTCGAGGATGTCGAAAATCTTACGACGATGGTCGCGCCGCTCGTCGCTGACGTCGGGAGTCGAGGTCGTGACCACCACGAGGTCGAGCTCGCGGAACACGAAGATGTACTGGCCGCCGAAGCCCCACGCAAAGCAGCTGTCGTGGCCGCCGAACTCCCGGATCCACCAGCCATAGCCGTACTGCTGATCCGGATTGAACCGCGATCGGCCTCGTGGCACGCACGATGTCTCGACCCAGGCAGCGGGGACGATCTGGCGACCCCTGGCCCGGCCGCCGCGGAGGTACAGCTCGCCGAACGCAACCATCTGACGCGGCGTCAGCAGCATCTCGTTGCCGCCGAAGTAGATGCCTTGCGGGTCGCGCGGCCAGCGCGCGATTGTGAGGCCGAGCGGCGCCGCCAGCACGCGCTGCGCGAACTGATGCGTGCTCGTCTTGGAGACTTTCGTGAGGATCGCCGACAACAGGTGCGAACTGCCCGTGCTGTACTCCATCGACGTGCCCGGATCGTCGATCATCGGTCGCGTGAGCACGAACTGCACCCAATTCCGGCTCTTCACCCAGGAACCATAGTTGTCGAAGCTCGTCGACTCCAGGCCCGATCTCATCGTCAGCAGATCCTCGACGGTGATCCGGCGCTTGCGGACGTCGTCGTCCTTCAGCAGCTCGGGAAAGTACCGGGAGATCGGCGTCTCGACACCCGGAATCAGCCGCCGCTCCACGGCGATGCCAACGAGCGCCGAAATGATGCTCTTGGACACGGACTTGACGTTCGCGGGACGCGCGGCGCGGATTCCCTTGCCGTAATGCTCCAGCACGATCGACCCGCGCCAGCTCACGAGCAGGCTGTGCAGCCGCGGCAGGGCGGCCGCCTCCGCGCGAGCGGCTTCGAAGGCCGGCCCTGCGGCTTTGCCGCGCTGCCAGGGTCCCGGCGCGGCGGACAGCACGCCGGTCGCGGCGAGCGCTACAAGCAGAACGACCAGGGCGAGGGCGGAAGGAATGTGGCGGCGCATCGCAGTAATGGTCGAACGGCTACTGCGCGTGTGAAGGAGCGCCGACCGGCTCACCAGGAGCGTCGGGCATAGCCAGGATCAGCGCGGCGAGGGCCGTGCCGCCGAGGACGACTGCCAGCAGCGTGAACATCCGGGAGTAACTGCCCGTCCACTCGACGCACCAGGCGAGCAGCAGCGGACCCACGGCCAGACCGAGCCCCTGCGTGCGGCCGGGCAAGGTGCCGACCATTGCCGCAACGGCCACGAACAGCACGGGCCAGCCATGGAAGATCGCCAGGCGCCGCATCGATCAGGCGGCCCGCGCGGCGAGCGCCGCGGGAGTAGTATCGGCGAGCGCATCCGCGCCGAGCAGCACGAACGCGATCCAGACGGCGTCGGCCACGAGCAGATGCACGAGCTGCATCCAGATCGGAGCGAGCAGGGCGATGTTGAGCAGGCCGAGGCCGATCTGGAGCGCGACGAGCCAGATCAGCGCGCGTGCCGCGCGCCCGCCGAAGACGGTCCCCCGGCGCCCGAGGCGCGGTGCGATGCCGACAATCGCCAGACCTGCGACGACGGCAAGAAAAGGATGAAGGACGCGCAGGCGAATGAGCACATGCGAGCTCGTCGAGAGATCCGCTTGGAGCGCATCGCTCAGGGTCGACGCGGGAAACAGGGTGTCGCCCAGTGCAGCGACGGCGCCGCTCGCGCCGGCGAGCAGCAGCAAGGCGCATCCTGACAGGACCGCGGCCAGCGCGGGTCCATTCCCGCGGCGCGTCAGCGCACGGCCGTTCGACGCCCACCAGGCGGTGAGCGTCAACGCCGCAAGCAGAAGGAACGTGTTGAGCAGATGCGCGACCATGAACATCGCCCGCGCCATCGTGGCGTTGTCGGCCACGAGCTCGAACAACACGAGGCCCGCGCCAACCGCCGCTTCGCTCAACATGAAGCAGGTCGACAGCACCGCGCCGGTCCGCGCGGGATGGCCCGGCCGGCACGCGCGAAAAACCCACACGAGCAAGGCAAGGACCGCGACGAGCGCAATGCCGCTCGTGACCCGGTGCGACAGCTCGATGATGGTGGCGATCGTTGGCGAGCGCGGCAGGACGACGCCGTTGCAGAGCGGCCAGTGCGCGCCGCAGCCCGCGCCTGAGCCGGTGGCGCGGACGTACGCACCCCAGGCGATCACCCCGACCGTGTAGAGCAGAACAGACCAGGCAAACCGGGCCACCACGGGCATACGGCGATCATACGCCGAGCGATGATTTCAATTCGCCGCGTGGACGGGATGCGTACGATGCGGCCGACTCGCGGCCGATTCCCGCATGGCTCGGACGGCTCGGTGTGGCATTGCCATTGCGTTAAACCCGTCAGGTGGATTATGTCTACAACGAATTCTTCTGGCGACGGCTTTTCCGGCCCCGCCAAAAACGGTCGACCAGCGGTTCGACGACGCATGGTGGAACGGCGCGACACGGCCTCGCGTGAACAGGTGGTCCAGAGGGTCCTGGCCGAGTTTCGCGAGATGCCATGCCTGCGGCTCACGCCGGCGCAGGCCCAGCGGCTGTTCGGGCTTCGGGCCGACATCAGCGCGCGCGTGATCGGCGGCCTCATCAAGGACGGCCTGCTTCGGCAGGACGCCGACGGGAGGTATGCCGCGACCTCCGTGAGCTGATCCGAACTAGATTCGAGGGGCTTCGCGCCTCGAACTCCCCTACGCCCTCGCTCGCGGGGGCCCCCATGCCCCGCTCCGCTCCAGCCTTCGCTAAAGCTCCGGCGGGCCGCCGGCGTTTCGCGTTGACGCGCGCATCTCGCCGGAGCAAAAATGCCTGCGTCCATTTCAGTGACGCCTGTGACTCCCCCCGAGTTCATCGCCGATGTCGAGCGCGCGCGGGACGCGCGCTGCCGGGGCGATCTGCGGCTCTTCGCACGCGAGTGCCGCGAGCTCCCGTGGGCGGCCGAAGGACTGCGGGCCATCGGCCGCGCCCAGCTTGACATCGACGCGCCTGCCGACGCGCGCGAGTCCTTCGCGTGGCTGCGTGAGGTGCGGCCGGAAGACGGAGAAGCCAACCGCGAGCTGGCGGAGCTCGCGGGCGCAACGGTTCCAGCGGGGCCCGGCCGGGCTCTCCTGTTCACGGGTCACATGGTCGACGCCCCCGGGCGCAAGCAGTCACGCTTCCCGCCGACCGCCGCCGCCGAGGAGGCAGCGCGCGGGATGATCGCGGAAGCCGTCGATCGGCAGCGCGCGCAGGAACCCGGTTCGCTCGTAGGTGTGGCCGGCGGCGCCTGCGGCGGCGACATTCTCTTTCACGAGATCTGCGCCGAACGAGGCGTGCAAACCCATCTCTACCTCGCGCTGCCGCCGGAGCAGTTCATCGAGGCGTCGGTGCGCCACGGCGGAGAGCAGTGGGTCGCACGTTTCAATCATCTGCTCGACACGGTGCCAATGCGGGTGCTGGCGGTCAGTCAGGATCTTCCCCGCTGGGTGGCGGCCGACAACTACTCGATCTGGCAGCGCAACAATCTCTGGACGCTCTTCAACGCGTTGTCGCTCGATGCGACAGCGCTCGCGCTGATCGCGCTATGGGATCAGGGGCCCTCCGACGGTCCGGGCGGCACGGACGACCTCGTGCGCCAGGTGCGCGAGCGCGGGTTCGCCGTCGATCGCCTTCCCGCAGAACAGCTGCAGAGTCTTACGACGTAGTCGCTGCACGAATCGCGTCAACTCCCAACTTCCAACTTCCAAGGTATCTGTTTACCGGGGTCGATGCGTGATTGGTTCCGGCCGTGTCGTGGCTGCTACCGGGCCCACGGCTTGCGCGTCGCGCCTCACGACGATGCAACGATGCGACGACACGACGC
>JBOGIX010000036.1:0-2863 GCA_050744685.1 Vicinamibacterales bacterium
CGTCGATGGGGGTCGTGCCCATTTGCCGAGCTCATGAAACGCCGCGGCAGGGGAGTGTCTGAGAGGCGTCGGCGTCTTCGACCTGAGGTCACATCGTTTCGCGCATCGGTCTCACCATGAACTGCTGGCGCCCCCGCCGCCGGACGACCCGCCGCTGTCACTCGAGCCGCCGCTCGACGAGCCCGAATCAGAGTCCGACGATCCGGTGGCGACGCTCCAGTCCCACGCGGACGACGACTCGCTGCGCGAGACCGTACCGCTCAGCGGCCGGCGGCGGTATCTCGTCTCGGTCGCGCAGCGTACCGGCGGATGGCAGCGGCGAGGAACGTCTCCGGCGGCACCGGCACAAGCGGAGACGGTCGGTCGCTGATGCCGACCGGCCGGCGTCCTTCGTCTGGAAGAGGTGGCAGTTGAGAACGGCTGCCCCGGTTTCCGGGCCGCATCTGCTCCGAAACGGCGGGTCTTCCGCGCCCGGTCGCGCCTCATGGTACCTGCCCTGCGCGAGTCCTCGTCCAGGCGCCGCTGGTGGACGAACTCGGGATCGCCGCGGTAGAGTCAAAAGAAATCAGCCCGTGGACCGCCGGTAATCCAAACGTACTATTTCCCGCGGCGTCCTGCCGGCGTACCCTCATCGCCCGGGTCATGACCGCATCCAGTCCATCGACGTTCCATTCGGCGCTGCTCGCGTTCGCCTGTGCGTGCGGCCTGTCGAGCGCGTGCTTCGTCGCCGCACCGGTGGCACGGGATGTCAGCGTCGAATCGACGCTGACACCGGCACAGCCGACCATCGGCAAGGCCGTGTTGCGGGTGCGCCTGCTGGACGCGTCACGCCGTCCCGTCCCCGGAGCGCAGCTCCGTGTCGAGGGCCACATGTCACACCCGGGGATGTCGCCCGTGCTTGCGACGGCGACGGAACACTCGCCCGGCATCTATCAGGCCCAGCTGCAGTTCACGATGCGCGGCGACTGGGTCCTGGTGGTGACCGGCGCGCTCGCCAAAGGCGCCGCCGTGAACCACCGCATCGACGTCGAGGTGAAGTAGAGCATCGCGACTCGGGGCTCGGTACTCGCGGCTCGGTACTCGGAGGCTGGGACAAGATACACCGGCTTCGAAACTGAAAACCGGCAACCGGAACGATGACCACTGGAAACTGGAAAACCAACTGGAAACTGGAACTCGAAACTGAAAACTGGCAACTCGAGGTTTTGGAAACTGGACACTGAACACTGGCAACTCCAGGGTTTTGGAAACTGGAAACTGGAAACTGGAACTGGCAACTACACCAAAGCCAGCACTGAGTAATGACGCGCCTGCAACCAATAACCGAGCAGCCGCCGCGCGCGGCGGTCGATCTTCTCCGCTGGCCGGTGATTGGCCGCTTCCTGCGCTGGAAGCACGCGCGGACGACACTGCAGTTATTCGCGCTGCTCGCGGCCGCGGCGATCGTGCTGCACGGATTGTTCGGACCGCAGGTCGCGCCGAGGAACCTGGCGACGGTGTTGACCTGGGTCCATTACCGCGGCCTCCTCGTCGTCGCCCTGCTTGCGGCCGGAAACCTGTTCTGCACTGGCTGTCCGTTCGTGCTCGTGCGTGACGTCGCGCGACGCGGTCACGCGCCGGGCTGGCGCTGGCCGCGATGGCTGCGGACCAAGTGGATTGGCCTCGCGCTCTTCGCCGGCGTGCTGTTCGCCTACGAGCTGTTCGACCTGTGGTCGCTGCCTCGCGCCACGGCGTGGCTCGTGCTCGGCTACTTCGGCGCGGCGCTCGCGATCGATCTCGTTTTTCAAGGCGCGGCCTTCTGCAAGTATCTCTGCCCCATCGGCCAGTTCAACTTCGCCGCCTCGACGCTCTCGCCGCTCGAAGTGACGGTCAAGAATCGCAACGTCTGTGGCGCCTGCCGCACTTCGGACTGCATCAAAGGACGTCGCGCGGCCGACATGCCCGCCGTCGTCTCTCAGCGGGGATGCGAGCTCGGGCTCTTCCTCCCCTCGAAAGTCGGCAATCTCGATTGCACGTTCTGCCTCGACTGCGTGCAAGCCTGCCCGCACGACAACGTCGCGATCGCGGCCCGGCTGCCCGGCGCCGAGCTCGTTGAAGGCAGCAGGCGATCGGGGATCGGACGGCTCGCGACGAGGCCGGACATTGCAGCGCTCGCGGTGCTGTTCGCGTTCGGCGGGCTGCTCAACGCCCTTGCGATGACCGGTCCCGTCTACGATCTCGAGCGCTGGCTGGCGCGCACGCTGTCAGTCACGTCCGAGTGGCCGGTCCTCGCGCTGCTGTTCATCGCCTCCCTCGTTGTGATTCCCGCGCTGGCGCTGAGCGCGGCATCAACCGCGACGAGACTGCTGACCGGCGCCGGCTCCGTGCGGACAGGCATCGTCCGCTATGCGGCGGCTCTCGTCCCGTTCGGGTTCGGCGTCTGGCTCGCGCATTACGGCTTTCATTTGCTGACCGGGGTGCTGACGATCGTGCCGGTGGTGCAGAGCGCGGCGATCGACGCGCTCGGCTGGCCGGCGCTCGGTGACCCTCTCTGGCGGCTGGCGGGCATGCGACCCGGCGCTGTCTTCCCAATTCAGCTCGGCTTCCTGGTGCTCGGCACGATGGGAACGATCGCGGTCGCCTACGGCATCTCCGAACGGGAACATCCGGCTCGTCCCGGTGCAGCGACGGTCCCCTGGGCGATTGTCGTCGTGGCTATGGCGGCGGCCGCGATCTGGATCCTTGGACAACCAATGGAGATGCGGGCCGTGGAGTTGTCCGGATGATCGAATCCACGCGCGCACGCGCGACGGTTGCACTCGCGTGGCTCGTGCTGGCCGCGAGCGCCAACATGCAGGGCCACTCCGGACCGCCCTATCCGATT